>NZ_JAQOSR010000146.1:0-23923 GCF_046718885.1 Bradyrhizobium sp. UFLA01-814
GCGCTCCGCGCCGAAGATCGCGACGGTGTCGGTCATCACGCCTGCGATATGCGCGGCATCGTTGCGATGAATGAAGGTGCCGAGCCCGGACAGCTTCGACACCACGTTCGGGCATCGCGCGAGCCGCGTCATTCCGGTGCGCCAGGCGGCGCGGCCCTGCGGCGACAGATCCTCGAGCATGCCGGCATGCTGCAGGATGAACGTCACGTCAGGGCAGGCCTCCGCGAGGCCGGCCGCATCGGCCATCTGCGGCGCGAACACCTGCAGGTCAAAACTCCAGCCATAGTCGGCGAGGTGGCCGACATTGCGCCGGATCACGGGATCGGTGCAGAGATCGGCACGGGCGGCGAAGCGATAGAGCGGATTTTCGTGCCAGTGCAGCTGCATGCGCACGCCGCGCACCAGCGGGTAGCGCTTCAACCGATCGAGCTGCGGCCGGACGTCGGCGACGGAAAAATCGGCATAGGCGACGAGGGCGTGCGGCCAGCCGTGCCGGTCCCCGGTCTGCTGCACCCAGGCCGCCTCGTCCTCGAACCGGCCGGTCGGCCAGTTGGTCTGGACATAGACCGAGCGGGTGACGCCGGTGCCCTTGAGGTCGTCGAGATATTCCCCGATCGGATAGTCACGGCGGATCGGCTCGTAGGGGCCGAAGATGCGCGGCTGCATCGGGCCGGACAGCCAGGCGAGATCGGCCTGCCGCCAGATGTGATGATGCCCGTCGACAATGCCAGTCACGCGGCTCTCCTTGTTCCAAGCGACAGCAGATGCGCGACAACAGCCGCGCTGGATCCGCCGTCCACGAGATCGTCGACAAAGCGCTGGATCGCGATCAGCGCCTCGGTTTGCGGCGTGAAGCCGGGCGAGGTTGCGAGCGGCGTCAGCCAGCTGACGCGCCAGGCCCGCCGCGCCAGTTTTGCCACGGCATCGCGCAGCGCAGCCGGATCGCCGCGTTCCAGGCCGTCGGAGACGATCACGACCGCGGCGCCGCCGGCATATCCGCCGAACCGGGGCACGGCGAGGAAGGCCTGCAGCGCGTCGCCGATTCGGGTGCCGCCGTCCCAGTCGCTGACCAGGAAGGAGGCCGCGTTCAGCGCCTGCTCGCGCCGCTTCAGCCGCAGCGCCGGCGTGACGCGGGTCAGTCTTGTGCCGAAGGTGAAGACCTCGACATTGCCGGCCGCCTGCACCAGCACATGCGCGAGCTTCATGTTCTCCTCGGTGCGCGCCTTCATCGAGCCGGAGACGTCGATCAGGAACAGGATCTTGCGCGCGCGCTGGCGGCGGCGCATCCGCCCGAGCCGCAGCACCTCGCCGTCATTGCGCACGCTGTCGCGCAGCGTGCGGCGCAGATCGGCGAACGGGCCGCTCCGTGCGCGATGGCGCCGGTGGCCGCGCCTTCGCGGCAGCCGCTTTGCCGCCTCACGCGACAGTTTTCGCAGCGGATCGCTGGTCGCGGCCTGTGCAAAGCGGCGCTCGACCAATGCCTCGGCGCGCGCTGCGGCGAGGCCGGACTCATTGGCCTCGTCGGCGAGCGGCGGCTCGTCCTCGCCGCGGCCTTCCTCCTGCAGGCGGACGGTCTCCTCGTCCTCGCCCTCGGCCTGCTCGATCGCCTCGGCGCCGCGGAAGTGGATGTCGAACAGCCGGTCATACGTCGCGCGGCGCTCCGGCGGCGGCGCCAGCGTCGCGAGCCCGGCCTGGCGGATGTGCTCGAGATTGCGCGGCCCGAGCAGCTCGATCGCCGCGAGGAAGCTCGTCGTCTGCTCCAGCGCGACCGCGAAGCCGTTGGCGCGCAGCAGTGCCACAAAGGACACGAATGTCTGCGCCGCGCGCGGCAGCTTGAGGTCATCGCTCACGCGGCCGCCTCCGCAATGATCGCATCGAGCCGGGGTGAGATGAAATGCAGATCCTCCTCGTCCTTCAGCGCGACGCCGATCGAACGCTTGAACGCATCCGGCCAGCGCGCGCCGCCCTTGTTGAGCAAGGTCGCGGCCTCCGCCCAGTCGACCGCCTCGGCGATCCCCGGGGCCTTGCTCAGCGGCTCGCGGCGCAACCGGCCGACGGCGGCGACCACCGCGCGGGCGGTGGCCTCGGCCACGCTGGACGCCCGCATCATCACGATGCGCGCCTCGCGCTCGGCATTCGGATAATCGATCCAGTGATAGACGCAGCGCCGCCGCAGCGCCTCGTGCAGATCGCGCGTCCGGTTCGAGGTCAGCACCACGACGGGATGTTCGGCAGCGCGCACCGTGCCGCGCTCGGGGATCGAGATCTGGAAGTCGGAGAGGAATTCGAGCAGGAAGGCCTCGAACTCCTGATCGGCGCGGTCGATTTCGTCGATCAGCAGCACCGTCGCATCAGGCGCGCGCAGCGCGGCCAGCATCGGGCGCTCGATCAGGAAGGCGTCGCCATAGATGTCGATGCTCTCCTCGCCGGCCTGCCGGATCGCCAGCATCTGGCGCGGATAGTTCCACTCGTAGAGCGCAGCCGCAGCGTCGATGCCCTCATAACATTGCAGACGGATCAGCTTGCGGCCGAGCACGGCGGCGATTGCTTTCGCGGCCTCGGTCTTGCCGACACCCGGCGCGCCCTCGAGCAACAACGGCTTGCCGAGCGCCAGCGAGAGATAGGAGGCCGTCGCGATGCCGTCGTCGGCGAGGTAGTAGGCCGCGCGCAGCGCCTTCTCCAGCGCCTCGGGGCTGTCGATGCCGACGATGTTGCTGCGGACCGGCATGGCGAGACCTCAGCGCCGCGGCTGCGGCCGCGCGCCGCCCTGCGCCTTGATCGCGCGCAGCACCTTCTCCGGCGTGATCGGCAGATCGTCGATCCGCACCCCGACCGCGTTGAAGATCGCGTTGGCGACCGCAGGCAGCACCGGATTGGCGCACATCTCGCCCGGTCCCTTGGCGCCGAACGGACCGTCGGGCGCCGGGCGCTCCAGCACTGCGATGTCGTGCGGGCAGATGTCGCCCGGACCCGGCATCAGATATTCGACGAAGTCGCGCGGACCGTGCACCGGCTCCGGATAATAGGGCTCCGGCGTTTCGTAGAGCGCGTGGCTGACGCCCATCCAGGCGCCGCCGACCAACTGCTGCTCGACCAGCCGCGGATTGAGCGCGCGGCCGAGCTCATAGGCGGAGTCCATCCGGACCATGTCGACCTCGCCGGTCTCATCGTCGACCTCGACCTCGGCGACGAGGCAGGCATGCGCGTAGCATGTCGCCGGCGACATCTCGCCGGTCTCGGGATCGACGTCCGACAGCGGCACCAGGAAGATGCCGCGGCCGGAGATCGTCTTGCCCTGCTTGAACTGCGCGGCGATCGCGACGTCCTTGGTAGAGATCGAGCGATGCGGCGCGCCCTTGACGTGGATGTTGCCGCGGCCGTCGGTATCGAGGTCGGCGGCGTTTACTTCCAGCTCCTCGGCAGCCGCCTCCATCATCACGCCGCGCGCTTCCCGCGCCGCGGCCATCACGGCGTTGCCGACGCGGTGCGTGCCGCGCGAGGCGAACGAGCCCATGCAGTGCGGGCCGGTGTCGGAGTCGGCAGTATCGACATAGACGTCCTCGACCGGCACCCCGAGCGTCTCGGCACAGATCTGGCGCGTCACCGACTTCATGCCCTGGCCGAGATCGATCGACGACAGCGCCACGGTGAACTTGCCGCTCGGGTTGGAATGCACCAGCGCCTGGCTCGGATCGCCGCCGAGATTCATGCCGATGGGATAATTGACCGACGCGATGCCGCGTCCACGGTGCCGGGTCATGGTCAGCGCCTCCTGGTGCCGAAGACGGAAGAGAAGCGGGTGGCGCCATGCGACGGCGCGGCCGGCCGTGGCGGCGGAGACGACGGTGGCGGCGAAGAGGGCGGCGGTGGCGGCGGCTCGCGGGTCGCGGCCGGGGCGCGGTCATACGTCGTGCGCTGCTGGGACGGTGCGGCCGGCGGCGCATGCGGCTCGCGCGGGGTCGACGTCACGGCGGCGCGGGCGCCGCCACCATCCTTGCGCGACGACATCCGCTTGAAGTCTTCGCGGAGCGGCCATTTGGCTTTCTCCGCGGCAACCTGCACGCATTCGATCAGCGCGGTGTTCTTGGCCTCGCGGCGGTGCGCCTTCATGTCGCCGTCGCGATACGCATTGAGGATCCGGAACTCCATCGGGTCCATGCCGACCAGATGGGCGAGCTTGTCCATCTGGCATTCGATGGCGAAATCCATCGCCGTGACGCCGAAGCCGCGCATCGCGGTCGCGGGCGTCCGATTGGTGAAGACGCAATAGACGTCGCCATGAACGTTCGGGATCGTGTAGGGGCCGGGCAGATGGGCGGCGCATTTCACCGCCGCATAGCTCGACAGCCGCGTATAGGCGCCGCTGTCGAAATAGGCGCGCACCTTGCGGGCGACGATGCGGCCGTCGCGCATCACGCCGTCCTTGATGTAGATGCGCTCGGCGCCGCGCGGCGGCCCGTACTGCATCTCCTCCTCGCGTCCGAACAGATAGCGCACCGGGCGCCCGGTCAGCATCGCGCCGAGGATGCAGAGCGGCTCGGTCAGGGTATCGACCTTGCCGCCGAACCCGCCGCCGACCGTGCCGCCGATGAAGTGGAAGGTGTTCGAGGGCACGTCGAGGATCTTCGCGCAGGTATCGACCGAGAAGAACAGCGCCTGCGTCGAAGTGTAGACGATGTAGCGGCCGTTGGTATCGGGCGCTGCGATCGAGCCGTTGGTCTCGGTCGGCGCGTGCTCGATCGGCGACATCTGGTAGCGCTGCTCCAGCACATGGTCGGCCGTCGCAAGTGCGCGGTCGGCATCGCCGAAGCGCAGCTGCTGGTGATCGTAGGTCTCGTGATAGGTGAAGGCGTTCTTGGGATAGACCTCGTTGACCACGGGCGCACCGGGTTTCAGCGCGTCCTCGACATCGAACACCGCCGGCAGCGGTTCATAATCGATCTTCACCTTGGCGATGGCTTCATAGGCCTCGCGCGGGCTGTCGGCGACGATCGCAACGATCGGCTCGCCCTTGTACCGCACCTTGTCGACCGCGAGCGACGGCTCGTCGTCCTTGCCGAAATTGATCAGGCTGAGCAGCGTGTTCAGATTGCGCGGCACGTCGGAGGCGCGGATCACGCGCTGGACCCCCTGCGACCGTTCAGCCTCGGACGTGTCGATGCGGCGCAGCCGGGCATGCGGATGGGCGCTGCGGACCACTTTCAAATGCAGCATGCCCTGCAGCTTGTGATCGTCGAAATAGGGCGAGGTACCGGTGACATGGCCGAGCATGTCCTGGCGCTGCGTGCCTTTGCCGATCTCCTTCAGATTGTCGTCGCGCTCGTCGGCGAAGATGTCCTTGCGCAGTTCCAGCATGGCACTGTTCCCTTACGCGCGAGCCCGGCCGCCGGATGCGGCGGCCAAAACGGCGTTGATGATCGGCTCATAGCCGGTGCAGCGGCAGATGTTGCCGGAGATCGCCTCGACGACCTCGGCGCGGCTCGGCTGCGGATTGCGGTCGAGCAGCGCCTTCGCGGCCATCAGCATCCCTGGCGTGCAATAACCGCACTGCGCGGCGAAATTGTCGGCAAAGGCACGCTGCAGCGGGTGCAGGTTGGGGCCGTCCTTGATGCCGTCGAGCGTCTCGACCGAGCGGCCGGCGACCGTTTCGGCGAGCGTCAGACAGGAGAGATGCAATTCGCCGTCGATCAGCACGCTGCAGGTGCCGCAGCCGCCCTGGCCGCAGCCGAACTTCGGCGTCATGTCGCCGATCAGCTCGCGCAGCGCGACCAGCAGGTTGGTGCCGCCATCGACGAAGATCGCGACGTCACGGCCGTTATGCTGGAATTGAAGGGCAGTCTTGGCCATCACGATTTATTCCTGACCGGACAACAGACGACGTAGATGCACGCCGACGATCTCGCGGCGATACCAGGCGCTGGCAAGCGCATTATCGCCGGGCGACGTTCCTTCGACCGCTGCCGCAGCAGCCGCGCTGATCGTGGACAAATCGAGCGCGCGGCCTTCCAGCGCGCGCTCCGCGGCGCGGGCGCGGATCGGCGTCGGCGCCATCGAGCCCAGCGCGACGCGGGCGCCGACGATGCGGCTGCCGTTGACCGGCAGGTGCGCCGCGAGCGTGACCACCGCGCCGCCCTTGGGCTTGATCCGCGCGATCTTGCGGTAGCGGAAGGCCTCAGTGCCGCCGGGCCTGGCAAAGGAGATCGCCAGCACCAGCGATCCGGCCTGCCGGTCGCGCGATTGCAGGAACTCTTCGATCGGGATATCGCGCCCGCCGAGGCCGCCTTGGACGGACACTGTGGCATCAAGCGCGAGCATCGCGACCGTGAAGTCGCCATATGGCACCGGCGCGAACAGATTGCCGCCGACGGTGCCCATGTTGCGCACCGCCGGTCCGCCGATCGAGCGAGCCGGGGCGTGCAGGAAGGCGAGGTCGCGTTCGGCCAGGATGCGCGCGAAGGTGACGCCGGCACCCAGCGTGATGCGCGAGCCCGTGGCATCGATCCGTGTCATCGCATGGTCGCTGGCGCGCACGATGGTCGAGATCGAGACGTCGCCCTCGTTCAGCGCCCGCATCACCAGCGTGCCGCCGCCGAGATAGCGGGCGCTGCGATCCGAGGACAGCGCCGCCGCGGCGTCATGGGTGCTGGTGAAGGTCTTCACCGTGACTGGCATGATGTCGTTCTCCGCTTACGCGGCCTCCTTCAGATGCCGGCGGATGGCGTCGAAGCCGGCCTGGTAGATGTCTTCCGAAACCATCTGCGTGATGCGCTCGCTGTCTTCGGTCCGCGTCGTGAAGCGCGACTCCCAATGCCAAAAGGTGCGGTCGCCGTCGGTGACTGGCAGCAGGCGGACATGCGCGACGTAGTTGAACATCGGGATCGGCGTATCGAGCAGGCAGTAGCTGAACGATTGTTCAAGGTCGGACAGCGCCAGCAGTTGCTCGCGCAGCTCGGCGCCGTCCTTGAGCTTGAAGCGCCTGACGCAGCCGATCTTGTCGGACGGCTGTGCGCGTTCGATGCCGCTGGTTGCGACCGCAGGATGCCATCGGTCATGACCGTTGAAATCGCGCAGCACGGCCCACACCGCATCGGTCGGTGCATCCAGGATCGTGCTCTTGACGATATGCGGCACAGTCAAAATCCAATATCTGCGGTTTTGATGTCTCGAGCCGCTTGCCTTACCTCTCCCCAGCGGGGAGAGGTCGGCGCGTAGCGCCGGGTGAGGGGGCGCAGGTCCCACGAGGGTCCGCGACCCCTCACCCGGATCGCATCTTGCGATGCGATCCGACCTCTCCCGCAAGGGGAGAGGTAGACCGTCTGTTCGGAGATATCTGATCTATGCATTCGCTATCCCCCGAACGCCCGCTTCAGCGCGTCGAAGCCACCCTGGAACACGCCGCTGCCGATATTGTTGACGAGCTCCGTCTCGCGTTCCGGCGCGCAGTCGAATTCGGCGGTCCATTCCAGAAAGGTCTGGTCGCCGTCGGTGACCGGCGTGAGCCGCAGTGTCGCGACGTAGTTCTCGACGCCCATCGGCGATTCCAGGATCGAATAGGTGCAGAACATGTCGTAGTCGGACAGCCCGAGCAGCTTCTCGCGGATGCGATCGCCGTTGCGCAGCCGGAAATCCCTGACGCAGCCGATCTTGTCGGAGGGCTCGCCGCCCTCGATCCGGCTTTCCGCGATCGCGGGATGCCAGTTCGGCAGCCCGTTGAAATCGCGGACGCGGGCCCAGACCCGGTCGTTGCGGGCGTTGACGACGGTGGAGACGTAAACCCGTGCCATGGCTTCAGCTCAGTCCTTCTTGCGCGGCGTGCGCTCGGGGCGCGCCGGCTCGCCGCCGCCCTCGGGCGCTGCCGGCTTGGCATCGCCACCGCTCTTGCGCGCGGAGTCCTTGATGCCTTGCATGTCGCGGGCTTCGCGGATCAGGCCGGGCATCTTGGCGAGGCTGCCGCCCTCGACGCCGATATCCGACAGGATCGAGTCGATCAGCGGCGCCTGCACGCGGTAGCGCAGCGCCGAGTCGATCACCTCGTCGGTGGCGCTGCGGCCGGTGCCGTTGCCATGGCCATTGCCGTTGAGGCCGTCGACCTGGAGGATGCGGATGCCTTCGATCTTCTCCATCGGCTTGACGCTCTCGCGCACGATGCCCTCGATGCGGTCGAGCAGCTTGCGGCGGAACAGCGAGTAGCGCGCCTGGTCGGTGAGCACGTTCTCGGCCTCGTTGAGCAGGCGCTGCGCCTCGGCCTCGACCGCGGCGCGGACGCGTTCGGCTTCCGCGGCGATCCGTGTCTCCTCGGCCTGCTTCTCGGCCAGCAGCACCTCGACCGTCTTGCGCCGCTTCGCGATCTCGCTTTCGCGCGCGGTGACGACGCGCTCGGCCGCTTCCGTCGCGCGGACCCGCGCGTCCTCGGCGGCGGCGCGCGCCGCGGATTCTTCCAGCGATTTCTGATGCAGTGCGATGGCCTTTTCCATCAGCGCGGTCTCGACGTCCTTCTCGCGGTTGACCTCCAGCTTGCGCAGCTCGCGCTCGCGGCCGATGCGGGCCTCGTCGAGGCCACGGTCCGACGCAATCCGTGCGCGCTCGACCTCCTCGCGGGCGACAATCTCGGCCTCCTGCAGCGACTGGTTGCGGGCGACCTCGAGCTGCTCGATCGCACGGCGCCGCTCGATCCGGGCCGCCTCCAGCGCCTGCTCGCGCGAGACGTCGGTGGTGTCGATGTCCTTGCGCGCCACAATCTCGGCCTGCCGGACCTGCCGGTCGGCATCGATCCGCTCGGAGCGCTTGGCGGCGAGCGCGATCACGCGCTCCTCGTCGGCGAGCTCGATCGCCTTCTTCTGGTCGATGTTGAGCACCTCGCGGGTTCTGGAGGAGGCGATCCGTTCGCTCTCCAGCGTCAGCTCGACATCGATGCGCTGCCGCTCGACCGCGTCGCGGCGCTTCAGCTCGGCGGCCTCGATCGCCCCGGTGCGCTCGATCTCGAGCGCGCGGGTCTCGCGCTCGGAGCGGATGCGCTGCGCGGCGACCGACTTCTCCTGCGAGATGCGCGCCGCCTCGATCGCCTCGCGGGAGGCGATATCGGCTTCCTCGATCGCACGGGTGCGCGCGATCTCAAGTGCCCGGACGTGCTCTTCCTGAGCGATCCGCGACGCTTCGGTGGCTTCGCGGGCACTGATCCCGGCGATCTCGACCGCCTGGTTGCGCTCGATCTCGAGCTTGCGCGTGGTGTGGTCGGCGGCGATGCGCTCGGCGGCCAGCGTCTTCTCGCGGGCAATGCGGGCGGCCTCGACCGCCTTCTGCGCCTCGATCTCGGCCTCCTGGATGGTGCGGACCTGGTGGATTTCCAGCGCCCGGGTGCGCTCGTCGGACGAGATGCGCTCGACATTGACCGTCATGGTCTGGGCGATGCGCGCCTTCTCGGTGGCCTCGCGGGCGGCGATCTCGGCCTCGTCGACCGCGCGGGTGCGCTCGATCTCGCGCCGGCGGGTCTCTTCCTCATTGGCGATGCGGGCGTCGGTGACGACGCGATCCTGCTGGATCCGCGCCTTCTCGATCGCTTCGCGGGCGGCGATCTCGGCTTCCTCGACCGTGCGCATCCGCTCGATCTCGCGTTGGCGAACCTCGCGCTCGGAGGCGATGCGCGTGGTGTCGACCGAGCGCTGGTTGGCGATCCGGACCTTCTCGATCTCCTCGCGGGCCAGCAGTTCCTTCTCCTCGACCGCGCGGGTCCGCTCGATCTCCTTGTGCCGGGTCTCGCGCTCCGAGGCGATCCGGGCTTCGGTGATCGCCTGCTCGTTGGCGATCCGCGCTTTCTCGATGGCTTCGCGCGCCGCAATCTGGGCCTGCTCCGACTCAGTCTCGCGCAAGGCGCGCTCACGGGCGACCTCGGTGCGCTGCAGGGCGCGGCGCATCTCGATGTCGCGTTCCTGCTCGAGACGGGCGGTCTCGCTCTCGCGCTCGATCTCCAGCGCCTGGCGCTCGGCCTCGAGATTGCGGGAGCGGATCTTGATCATCGAGTCCTGCTCGATGTCGTTGCGCAGCTTGCGCTTGGCCTCGATGTCCTCCATCAGGCGGGTCAAGCCTTCGGCGTCGAAGCGGTTCGAGGGATTGAAGTATTCGAGGTCGGTCTGGTCGAGATCGGTGATAGCGACCGACTCCAGCTCGAGGCCGTTTTGCGCCAGCGCTTCGGCGGCATTGGCCTTGACGCGGGCGACATAGTCGCCGCGCTGCTCGTGCATCTGCTCCATCGTCATCTCGGAGGCGACCGAGCGGATCGCGGAGATGAACTTGCCGGAGAGCAGGGTGTGCAGCTGCTGCGGCTCCATGGTGCGGCGGCCGAGCGTGGCAGCGGCGATCGAGACCGCCTCGCGGGTCGGCTGAACCCGGACGTAGAAATCCGCCTCGATGTCGACGCGCATGCGGTCGCGGGTGATCACGGCGTCCTGCCTGGAGCGCACGATCCCCATCGGCAGCACGTTCATGTTGACAGGCGTGTAGTCGTGGATGAAGGGCAGCACGAAGGCGCCGCCATTGATCACCACGCGTTCGCCGAGGAAACCGGTGCGGACGAAGGAGACCTCCTTCGACGAACGGTGATACAGCCAGTTCACGACATAGACGATGATGACGATCGCGACGATTGCGACGATGAGCCAGAGGATCAATTCACCGACCAGCATCCCCGACATCTCTTCCTCCCTTGGTCACGGCGGCTAGCGCGCGCCGATCGCCTTGAATTTGCGAACCTGATCCGTCAGCGCCCGCTCGACCGGCAGGCGTTCCATCGAGGAGGCGCCGTAGAAGCCGTGGCAGTTGCGGGTCTGCTTCATGATGAAATCGGCATCGGCGGGGTCCGCGATCGGACCGCCATGCGCGAGCACGATGATGTTCGAATTGACGCTGAGCGCGGCCTCGGCCCAGGCCTCGATGCGGGCAGGGCAGTCGGCGAGCTTTGGCGCGGTCTGCGCGCCGATCGTGCCGCCGGTGGTCAGGCCCATATGGCAGACGATGATGTCGGCGCCGGCGATTGCCATCGCGGCGGCCTCCTGCTCGCTGAACACATAGGGCGTGGTCAGCATGTTCTTCTCATGCGCCTTCGCGATCATGTCGATCTCGAGCGCATAGGACATTCCGGTCTCTTCGAGGTTGGCGCGGAAGGTGCCGTCGATCAGGCCGACGGTCGGGAAGTTCTGCACGCCGGCAAAGCCGAGGGCCTTGAGCTGGTCGAGGAACACATCCATGTCGCGGAACGGATCGGTGCCGTTCACGCCGGCGAGCACCGGCGTCTTGGTCACGACCGGCAGCACCTCGCCGGCCATCTCGACGACGATCGCGTTGGCATCGCCATAGGGCATCAGGCCGGCGAGCGAGCCGCGGCCGGCCATGCGGTAGCGGCCGGAATTGTAGATCACGATCAGGTCGACGCCGCCGGCCTCCTCGCATTTTGCCGACAGTCCCGTGCCGGCGCCGCCGCCGACGATCGGCTCGCCGCGTGCGATCATGGCGTGAAACTTCTTCAACAGCGCCGTGCGTTCAAACCTGGCCATGGGTCACCTCGCCACTCTCCGCCGGCCACCGGCGCGTCCGAGCAACGGGCGGAACGCGTTGACGATGGCGGCGGTGAACTCGGGATCGTTGATGTTGCGCTTGATGCGGATGATCTGCCGGTTGCCGGTCTGGCGCACGGTGCGCTCCAGCGCGCGGAACAACGCCGCATCGGCCTCCGGGTCCCAGAACGGCTGGCCGGGTGCATCGAGTGCGGAGACGCCGCCTTCGGCCAGGAAGAAGCGCACCGGCCCGTCCATCTGGTTGAGTCGTTCGCCGATCCAGCGGCCCATGCGCTCGTTCTCATCCGGCGTGGTCCGCATCAAGGTGACCTGCGGATTGTGGATGTGGAGTTTGCGCTGCCGATAGCGCTCCGGGATCGTGTCGGGTGCGCCGAAGTTCACCATGTCGAGCGCGCCGACCGAGCCGACATAGGGCACGCGGCTGCGGATGATGGCGCCGAAGCGATCCTCGGTCGCCGGGAACACGCCGCCCATCAGGAGGTCGCAGACCTCGGTCGTGGTGAGGTCGATCACGCCGGCGAGTTGGCCGGACTCGACGAGCTTCTCCATCGAGCGGCCGCCGACGCCGGTGGCGTGGAAGACGAGGCACTCGAAATCCTCGCGCAGGTCGGCTGCGATCTTCTGCACGGCCGGCGTGGTGACGCCGAACATGGTGATGCCGATCGCCGGAAGGCTCGCGCCTGCATCGCGCTGCTTGCCGGCCTGTTCATCGAGCCGCGCCTTGACCATGCCGACCAGCGCATTCGCGCCGTTGCCGAGTACCGTGCGTGAGATCGAGTTGAGACCCTGCACGTCGGTCACCGAATACATCATGGTGATGTCGGCGGGACCGACATAGGGACCGACGTCGCCGGACGCGACCGAGGAGATGATCAGCTTAGGGACGCCGACCGGCAGCGCGCGCATGCCCGGCGCGACCAGCGACGCGCCGCCGGAGCCGCCCGCGGAGATGATCCCGGCGATATTGCCCTGGCGGCGCAGCCACCGCTCGAAGGCGTCCGCCATCGCCGTCACCGAGGCGCCGCGATCGGCGCCGAACACGCCGGAGCCGCCGCGGCTGTGGTTCAGTGCGATCTCCTGCGCAGTGACGTCGCAGCTCGCCGCTTTGCCGCTGGTCGAGACGTCGACCAGTCGGGTGCGCAGGCCGCTGCCGGCGATGATATCGCGGATGAAGCGCAGCTCTGCGCCCTTGGTGTCCAGCGTGCCGACGACCAGCACGACGGGTGGCCCCGACGTTCTGGACGTCGCCGGTTCGCGCCGCGAGCGACTTGTTTCCTCGAGACGCGTGACGGCAGCGGATTGCGTCCGGGCGGCGGCCTCGATGCGCGCGATCGGTACCGGCTGCGACCAGCGTGTCGGCAGTACGGGATTGGAGACGTAGATGCGGGTCGGCCCCTTGCGTTCCGGCTGCGGGGCACCGGCCGTTTCAGCCTTCGCCGGCGCTGGCTCGGCGTCGGTCTCATCGGCGCCATGGGTGCCGACACCCAGCAACCGCTGCTGCAGCTCGCGGTCGGTTGCAAGGCGCACGGAATCGATGATGCGGTTGATGCGGCCATTGACCATGATGGCGACGTTGCGCGACACCGCCGTCGCGACGCCGATGTTCTGCTCGATGACCAGGATGGAGATATCGCCCTCGTCGCCGAGGCGCAGCAGCATGTCCTCGACCTGGGCGACGATCACGGGCGCGAGGCCTTCGGTTGGCTCGTCCATGATCAAGAGATGCGGATTGGTCAGCAGCGCGCGCGCGATCGCGAGCATCTGCTGCTCGCCGCCGGACAGCTGGTTGCCGCCATTGCTCTTGCGCTCGGCGAGGCGCGGGAAGGTGTCGTAAATCCGCTCGATGGTCCAGGCGCCCCGGCGCAGCCCGCCGGCAAGCGCCAGGTGCTCGTCGACGGTCAGCGAGCGCCACAGGCGGCGGCCCTGCGGCACATAGCCGACGCCGAGCCGGGCGATCCGCGCCGGATTGAGCCGCGTGACCTCCTCGCCGCGGATCCGGATCGAGCCGCCGCTGGCACGCACGAGGCCCATGATCGCCTTGCACAGCGTGGTCTTGCCCATGCCGTTGCGGCCGACCACCGAGAACACGCCGGACTCGAGCGTGAGATCGACGCCCTGCAGCGCATGCGAATGGCCATAATAGACGTCGAGGCCTTTCACCTCGAGCGCGGGCACGGCGCGGCGGTCATTCATGGCCGCCTCCGAGATAAAGCCCCTGCACCTCGGGATCGGATTCGATCTCGCGCGGCAGGCCTTCCTTGAAGATGCGGCCGTTGTGCATCATCGTCACGCTCTCGACGACGCGCAGCGCGACGTCCATGTCGTGCTCGATGATGATGTAGCCGATATGGGCCGGCAGCGAGGTCAGGATCTCGATCAGCTCGCGCCGCTCGGTCGGCGACAGCCCCGCCGCCGGCTCGTCGAACAGGATGAAGCGCGGCGCGCCGGCCAGCGCCAGCGCGATCTCGAGCTGGCGCTGCTGGCCATGCGCGAGCTCGGCGACGCGCTGGTCCTTCACGCCGCTGAGGTGCACCGCCTGGACCAGCGTTTCCGTCGCGTGCATCAGCGCATCGTTCTGCCCCGGGCGCAGGAACGAGAACCGGCCGCGCGAGACGCCGCGGCAGGCGAGGTAGACATTGTCCTGCACGGTGAGGCCGGGGAACAGTGCCGAGATCTGGTAGGTGCGGCGTAAGCCCCGGCGGATCCGCTCATAGGGCGGGAACTGGGTGATGTCCTCGCCGAAGAAGCGGATCGTGCCTGATGAGGGCGGAAAGTCGCCGGTGATGCAGTTGAACAGCGTGGTCTTGCCGGCGCCGTTCGAGCCGAGCACCGCGCGGCGTTCGCCGGGCCGCACCGTGATGGTGACGTCGGTCAGCGCCGCCAGCGCGCCGAACAGCCGCGTCACGCCGCGCAGCTCGAGCGCCGCGCCGGCGCCGACCACGGACAGCCGCTGCGCGACGCTATCCATGGCGGCCTCCGCCTGAACGTTGGGTCGAGGATGCATTGCGCCGCCGCCAGCGTTCCCAGAGGCCGATCACGCCGTCGGACGACCAGAACACGATGGCGAGGAAGCCGAGACCGATCAGCAGTCGGAAGCGGTTGCCGTCGAGGCCGAACTTGATCAGCACGTCGAGCGCGAAGGTCCGCAGCAGCACGAAGATCAGCGCGCCGATGAAGGGTCCGATCGGCCGCGTGATGCCGCCGACCACGGCGATGATCAGGACGTCGATGCAGGCGCCGACGCTGACCGAGCCGGGCGAGATCTGCCGGTAGTTCCAGACCTGCAGCACGCCGCCGAGCGCGGCGATGAAGGCCGCGAAGGCGTAGGCCGCGATGCGATGCGCATTGGGGTTGAAGCCGAGCGCCGCCATGCGGCGGGAATTGTCGCGGACACCCTGCAGCGCGAGGCCGAACGGCGCGCGCGAGACATACTGGACGGCGAAGTAGCAGATCGCGGCGACGCCGAGCGTGACATAGTAGAAGGCGATATCGGCGCGCCAGTCGACGCCCCAGAAATGCGGCGTCGCGACGGTGTTGATGCCGGTATGGCCGTTGAAGATCGCCCAGTTCTGGTTGGTGAAGTAGTAGAACGCCGCGCCGATCGCGAGCGTGATCATGATGGTGTAGATGCCCTCGGTGCGCACCGCGAGCGCGCCGCCGAGCGTGCCGAACAGCGTCGCCAGCGCCAGCGCCATCGGGGTTGCCAGCCACCACGGCCAGCCGAGGCTGATATTGGCGTTGCCGCTCATGCCGAACACCGCGACCATGTAGCCGGCGAAGCCCGCGATGGTGAGCTGCATCAGGCTGACCATGCCGCCATAGCCGGCGAGGAACATCAGGCTGAGCGCGATGATGCCGAGGATCAGCGTGGTGGCGAAGATCTCGATCAGGAAGAAGCCGTTGGCGATCAGCGGCATGATCACGAGGATCAAGGCGACCAGCCAGGCCGCCGGATTCTGGAATTCCGGCCAGGCACGGACCCAGGCGCGTCGGGTCGCGTCGGCGGATGGATCGGGGCGGAACTGGGTGCTCTGGAGCAGCGACATCGGTCATCGCCTCGCGAGCAGGCCCTGCGGCCGCAGCGCCAGCACCAGCACCATGATCAGGAAGGTGACGACGATGGCGTAGGTCGGGATGTAGACCGAGCCGAGCTGCTCGGCGAGGCCGATGATGACGGCGCCGAGCGCCGCTCCCGGGATCGAGCCCATGCCGCCGACGATCACGACGACGAGGGAAGCGAGCAGGAACCGCGTATCCTCGCCCGGCGACAGCGACTGGAAGGTGCCGCCGACCACGCCGGCAATGCCGGCAAGGCCCGCGCCGAGCGCGAACACCAGCACGAACACCAGCTGGATCCGCACGCCGGTCGCGGCCAGGATGTCGCGGTCGTCGACGCCGGCGCGCACGATCATGCCGATCCGCGTGCGGTTGAGCGCCAGCCACATCGCGATCCCGATCACGACGGAGGCCGCGAAGATCACCAGCCGCACCAGCGGGTATTGCAGATAGACCGGCTCGCCCGATGATTTGATCGCGGTCAGCAGCGGCAGTTGGATCGGGCCGATCAGCCAGCTCGGGGTCTGAACCTGGTAGAAGTCGCCACCGAACACCCAGAGCATCAGGTCGGCGAACACGATCGAGAGCCCGATCGTTACCATGGTCTGTCTGAGGTCCTGACCCTCCATGCGTCGGAACACCACGAGTTGCAGGATCACGCCGACCAGTGCCACCGCGATGAAGGCGACGATGAAGCTGAGGAGCCACGACCCGGTCCAGCTGCTGATCGCGTAGCCGACATAGCCGCCGAACAGATAGAGCGAGCCGTGCGCGAGGTTGACGTTGCGCATCAGGCCGAAGATCAGTGTGAAGCCGCTCGCCACGAGGAAATACAGCCCGCCGAGCGTGATGCCGTTCAGCACCGCGTTCAGGAATACGCGCTTGCGGCCGATCGCGGCCTCCAGCCCCGGCGGCCAGATCGCGAACACCAGCCACGCGAGCACCGCGACCGCGATGATCACGATCAGCGCCCAGGCCGGATGGCGTTCGATGAACCTGGCCATCTCCGTCGCGTTCCCTCAGTGGTCGCGACCGTCTGCCGGGCCGCGTGTCCGGTATCCTACCGAGGGCGAAAGCTCAGGATTTGATCGACAGTATCTTTTATCGTGTGCTCCGGAACTCGTTCACGGCCGCAACACCTTGGCGGCGCGGCGATAGTCGGTCGGCGCCATGCCGACATTGGCGGCGAAGAAGCGGGTGAAGCCGCTCTGCGAGGAGAAGCCGAGGTCGAAGCCGATATCGGCGATCGGCGTCTCGGTCGCCACCAGCGCGTCCAGCGCCTGCTCCATGATCAGCGTGTTCATGTAGAGGTGAGGGGTGACGCCGGTCTGGGTGCGGAACAGCCGGTAGAAATGCGGCCGCGACAGCCCGGCCTCGCGCGCGATCGCATCGAGCTCGATCTCGGCGCCGGGGCTTTCCGACATCAGCTTGATCGATTTGCGGACGCGGAAATCGGTCACCGCGGCCGCCGCGCGCGCGTCCTGCGCCGCCTGCCAGCTCTCCTCGTAGCAGGAGTCGATCAGCTGCCGGAGCTCGCAATCGAGGCTGCGCAGCGACGGCGCGCCGCACACCAGTGCTGCGGTGCGGCGGATCAGCCGGTCGAGCGCTTCGGTGCGCGGAAAGAAGGTGCGGCCGAACCGCAGGCCCTGTGCCGTCGCGGGCTGCGGCGCGAACCATTCGGCGTTGACATAGAGCACGAAGAAGATCGCGCCGTGGTCCATGTCGGTCGGCAGAAAATTGTGCGGTTCCCACGGGTTGACCGCGACCACGGTATCGTCCTTGAGCAGCAGCCGTTGCTCCGAGACGTCGATCTGCGCCGGCGTTCCGCCGACATGAAAGATCAGATGCCCTTCGCGGTGCGCATGCACGTTGAAGGGACGGTTCAACTGATAGACCGTCGCGCGACCGAACCGGCCGTGGAAGACGGCAAGCGCTCTGCTCATGCCTCCCCTCCCGCGGGATGTTCTTGTCTTTTCGACAAGCGTTCAACATCCGCCCGCGGAAAGCAAGGGCGAGCAGGGCACATCATGCAACCGCACGCCTCGTCATGGCCGCCGTGCCTGCACTGCAACAAATACGTCAGTACTTCTTGCACTCCGGGACCGTGCGGCTCGGCAGGCCGATCTTGGCGAACACCGCCGGATCGTAGCCCAGCGTCTGGTTGACGTTCGGGATCACCTTGACGACCTTGCTGAACAGCGCACCCTTGCCATCATCGACCACCTCGGTGACGAAATTGGTGCCGATTGCCTGGCGGTTGGAATCGAGCTTGATCTTGCCGTTCGGCGCGTCGATCTCGATCTTCGCCAGCGCGTCCTTGAGCTTGGCCTGGTTGTTGGAGAGATCGCCATTGACCTGGCGCAGCGCCAGGATCAGCGCCATGGTCGAGCCGTAATAGTTGGTCGCGAGCAGCGACGGGCTCGGGAAGCGTTTGGCCGGCGGGAAGGCATCCTGATAGGCCTTCACGAATTTCTGCCAGCCCGGATCCTCCCAGGTATCGGCCTGGCCGCTCGCGGCGATGGTGCCGATCAACGCGTTCTTGGCGTTGCCCTTCGACGACAGGATGGTCTGGTCGATCATGATCGAGCCGCCCATCAGATGCGCCTTGCCGCCGGCCTGCTGATACTGGTTGAGGAAGTTGACGGCATCGGCGCCGCCGAGGCCGAGATAGATCGCGTCGACATCGTCAGGCAGCGCGGCGATCACCGAGGCAAAGTCCTTGGTGCCGAGCGGCACCCATTGCCGGTTGGTGACCTGGCCGCCGGCGCCGCAGAACTCGAGCACCAGGCCAAACACCTGGGTGTAGATGAAGGAGTAGTCCTCGCCGACGGTCGCGATCTTGCGATAGCCCTTGGTCTCGTAGGCGTATTTGCCGAGGCCGACCTGCCACTGCGCGCCGTCCATGTTGTAGCGGAAGAAGTTCGGCGCCGGATCGACATAGGTCGTCTCCTGCGCGCCGGAGGCGGCGTTGACGAAGGTCAGCTCCGGATGGGTCTTGGCGAAGTTCTTGACCGCGATGCCTTCGTCGCCGGATAGCGGCGACAGCAGGATCTGCACCTTGTCCTGCTCGATCAGCTTGCGCACCGCGCGCACCGCGGAGTCGGGCGTCGCGTCGGTCGAGGCGACGACAAATTCGAGCTCCTTGTCGCCGATCTTCTTGCCGAGCACGTTGAGCGCCGTCTGGTGACCGCGCATGCCGTCCTCGCCGAGCACCGTGTAGGTGCCCTCGAGCGTCGCGGTGACGCCGACCTTGATCTTCTCCTGAGCGAACGCCGTGCCCGAAAGCAACAGGCTGCTCAACGCAATCAGTCCCAAACTGCCTTTCAACATCGCGCTCCTCCCTCTGTGTTGTCGCCGGCGTCCACTTGGCGTGCGAAGGCCGGATAGGCGCCGGTTGTTGCGGGCAAAGCTAGCCGAAGGCGGGCGCGGCGCGGATGTCGTCGGCGCGGGGTGGCTTAACGGGCAGTCTCATTTTGATTGTTGCGCCGCAGCGCGGCTCGCGGCGCAATGTCGCGGAGCTGCAACCGGGGAAGAGAGTGAGGCGATTGATATTTGATGTCGTCCCTGCCTAGTGCGTGATTGCGCACGAAAGCAGGGATGATGTGATTTGTTCTCGTTCAGTACGCGCTGCTCTTGGCTCCGTCATCCCGAGGCTCGCTCCGCTCGTACCTTGGGATGACGGTGACGGAGTTGGTAGGGGCGCCCCCTCCACCCGTCGTCCCTGCGAAAGCAGGGACCCATAACCACACGGTTGTGTTGTTGAAGGGTGCTGCGGCCCCAGCGTCGCGCAACTGCTGTCATTTGTGGTTATGGGTCCCGGGTCAAGCCCGGGACGACACTGAGTGTGTGGCTCGATTTTTGGGTCATACATCCGCTGAGTCATACGTCCGCATTCTCGCGACATGAATGTTCGCAAGATGTGGTTGCCGGAACCGATGGTGGCGCGCATCGGAGATTGGATAACTGCGACGAACATCGAGGTTCCCTTGCCTTTGCCAAACATTGTCCATCATGAGTCTATCAACTTCGCGTGTGGTGCCTGTTGAACGCGGAGACAGGGGATCGCCGGAACCCGAGGTGCACGGACTCGGGTCGTGTCAACAGGCAGGCGGAGCGGAACAATCAAGCAAATCGTGGTGCGACGATGCCTGCCGTCCTTGCCGGGGCGGGCAAGGCGAAAGTATTTCATCGCTGCAGCGCGACGCGTTCTGCGTTCGGCGTGCGTCGCTGTCGTCGGTTGCTCGCTGTGCGAGCAGGCTCACGCGCTCGACTTCTTTGGTCTGTTCGGTTCCGACGATCCGCCGCCGGTTAGCGCCACGACGCTGTCCTATCGGTTTGAGATCGAAGCCAAGACGCCGGAGGGCAAGAACGATAGCGACGCCGAGCAGGCATTGCGCGATGCCGCCGGCACCTATCGCCTTCGACAGGAACCGCCGCCGGACGGGGAAGGTCTCGCGCGCCGGCTGCAGGCAGATATCAACCCGCTGCTCGATGCCCTTTGGGGGCTTGGCCGCTACAACGCCCAGATCGATGTGACGATAGATGGAGTTCCAATCTCCCTCGACGAGACTGGGCTTGCCGCGGCAGCGCGTCGGGCCGACAGCTTTCGCAATCGGACCGTTGTGCCCATCAAGGTCATCGCGCGACTTGGTCCGTTGTTCAAGCTGCGCGCCGTTGATGTAGACTATCCGCGCGACCAAGCGCCGCAGGGATTGCCGCGCCGCGCGTTTGCGCTGAAGTCCGGTGATCCCGCGATCTCTGCCGACCTGCGCGCCGCGCAGGTGAAGCTCATCGACTGGTTCCGCAGCAACGGACATCCGCTCGCGAAGGTCGCCGACGTCAAGGCCACCGTCGATCATGGCGCCGCCGCGATGGACTTTCGGTTGCGGGTCGAAGCGGGCCCCAAGGCCGGCATCGGCGCCGTGACGATCTCGGGCGGAGATGTCGATCCGCGAGTGGTGGCCACGCACGTCTACCTGAGGGAAGGCGAGCCCTATTCGCCGGAGCGGCTCGCCTTGGCGAAAACCTCGATTGCAAAGATCCCGGCCATCGGGGGAATTCGCGTCCGCGAGGCCGACAAGCTCGATGGCAACGGCAACCTGCCGGTCTTCATCGATTTGACGGAAAGGCCCAGGCACGCGGTCGGCCTCTCGGCAAAATATTCCACCGTCGATGGTCCCGGCATTGCAGGCTATTACGAGGATCGGAACATATTCGGCGGCGGCGAGCGCCTGAGGCTCGAAGCATCCGCCTCGCTCCTGCAACGGATCGACGGCACGTCCTTCACCGGCTTCAATAATCTGCGCGGCTCGGATTTCGGCGCACGGTTTACCGGCACCTTCATCAAGCCAGGCTTGTTCGGTACGGCCAACGATCTTCTGATCGAGGCCACTGCGTTCCGCGAGCGCGTCGGCAACAACGACCTCGGCGGTTACACTGACGACACGGTGCGCGGCACGTTCGGCGTGATCCATCGCTTTTCGGAGGCGGCTTCGCTGCAGGCCGGTCTTCAGGTCGAGCAATCGAAATCGCAGGACGTGCTGGGGCGGGTCGATGCGACACTGATCGGCTTCACGGCGACCGGCCGCTACGACACGACAGACAATCCGCTCGACCCCACCCGCGGTGTGCGCCTCTCGGCGACCGTCAATGCCTATCCGAAGCTGATGGGTTCCACGATCGATCTGTTCGAAGCGCGGGTTGCGGGCTCCGCCTACTATGCGCTCGACGAGCAGGCCGACTACGTTCTGGCGGGTCGGTTGGCCGCAGGCTCGCTTGCGGGCGCGCCGCTCGACCAGATTCCGGATGCACATCGCTTCTTCGCCGGCGGCGGCGGATCCGTGCGCGGTTACGGCTTCAACACCATTTCGCCGATGATGTTCGGTCAAATCACCGGTGGTCGCGGCCTGATCGAGGGCTCCGCCGAGGTGCGGGTCAGGATCACGCCCACCATCGGTCTCGTGCCATTCTTCGACTTTGGCACCGCCTCCCGATCGTCCCTGCCGGGCTTCGACGACTATGTGGGCTACGGCGCGGGACTCGGCTTGCGTTATCTCACGCCAGTCGGCCCGATCCGCCTTGACGTTGCGACACCGCTGAATCCTCGCCCCGGCGACAGCCGTTACGCGATCTATGTCAGCATTGGGCAGGCCTTCTGATGCGCATCCGACGGCTGTTCATAATCGGTTCCGCCGTCGCGGCCATGAGCCTCATCGCTGCCGCGGTGCTCGGTGCCGTTCTCTACGGAATGGCGGGCGGGAACGGCGAGAACCAGCAGGATGTGCTGGCCAGTCTTGTCTCGCGGACGCTCTCGACGCCGGCGACCCAGGTCCATGTCGGCGCCGTCGATGGTGTGCTGTCCTCGGATGCCACGGTCCGCGACGTTAGCATCACCGACAAGGACGGCGTCTGGCTGACGCTCGACAAGGCGCGCCTCGTCTGGCGACGCAGCGCACTATTGCTGGGGCGGCTGGAAATCGACCGCCTCGAGATCGGCACGCTTGAGATCAAGCGAAAACCGCTTCCGTCCGACCAGCCTGCCGCCGATTCCGATCAGCCGATCCTGCCCGACCTTCCGGTGAAGGTGCAGGTGAAGGCTTTCGATCTGCGGGCCTTGACGCTGGGACAGTCGATTCTGGGTGAAGCTTTGAGTGTCGCGGCGACAGGCAATACCGAGCTCGGCTCGCCCTCGGAAGGGCTCGTCTTCAACCTCGATGCCACCCGCAAGGATTTCCCGGGCCACTTCAAGGCCGCTCTCGCCTACGTTCCGCAGGGAAATGCGCTTACCCTCGACGTCACGCTCGACGAGCCAGCCCACGGGCTCATGTCGAAGCTCGGCCATCTGCCGGGCGAGCCGCCCGTCACATTCGCATTGGGCGGCAAGGGCACGCTCGACAGCTTTCGTGGTGCCCTGAAGTTGCAGGCCGGCCCGACGATCGATGCGACCGGCACGATTACGCTTGACCGAAACGGGGCGGGCCGAGTGCTCGCAACGCGCCTTGCCAGCCATCTCGAACCGTTGTTGCCGGCGATCGCTGCGCCGGTCTTCGCCGGTGAAACCAATCTCGACAGTGCGACGCATTTCGGTGACGACGGCAGCGTCGCCCTGGACGTGCTGACGCTTACGAGCCGTCTCGCGCGGCTCGACGCGAAAGGTCTGCTCGGAGCCGACAAGGTCGTGGATTTCGCGGCTTCCATCCGCGCCTTGCCGAGCAACGGCGACGTGACCGAGACTGACCAAGGCTCGATCCGCAGTCTCGTCTTCGACAGCCGCGTCAACGGCCCAATCAAGGCTCCCACAGCATCGGTCAAGCTCGCGCTGTCCGGTGCTCATCTGCCGGACGGAGACGTCGAGACGCTTGATGCTTCGATCACGGCCGTTCCTCGTGCCGAGGCCGGCGATCCCGCAACGCGCATCATCCTTGACGCGAACCTGCGCGCTTCCGGCATCGCGCCACGCGACGCGAGTTTGGCGGCCGCGATCGGCAACACGGCGTCGCTCGTGCTCCACGGCGATACGGACCTGGGCGGCCGCGCCAGGATCGAGCGTCTCGAGATCGGCACATCAACGGTCCAGGCAAGCTATACAGGCGACGTCAGCGCCGATCGCCTGAATGGCCGGGCAACCGGAACCGTGCCCGACCTCGGCGCCCTTGCCGACCTTGCCGGGCTGAGGCTTGCGGGCTCGGTGGCGTTCGGCCTCGACCTCGATTCGGACCTCCAGCGTGGCAGCTTTGATATCAGGATGTCAGGTGCCGGCGAGAAGCTTGCGACGGGACTTGCGGCGCTCGACGGGCTCGCGGGGGCGCGGCTCGCACTCGCAGCCGACATCTCTGGCGATGGCCGCGACACTTACACGGTCCGCGGCGCGTCGATCGATGGTGCCCATGTTGCGATTCGCGCCAAAGGAACAGTGACGCGCGACTCGAGCGACCTGTCGGCGCGTGTGGACCTGCCGGATCTCTCGGCGGCCGATGCGCGCCTCACCGGTGCGGGAGCTCTCGACGTCGGCCTGACCGGCGGGCTCACGCATCCCGGCGTTTCGTTCGCGGCCTCGGTGGATCGCGCCACCGCCATGCGGCGCCCGATTCCGCATCTGGCGCTCGCCGCGACGGTCAACGACATCAATGGAGTCTGTGCTGTCGAGGCCAGGCTCGACGGCTCCGTCGACGGCAAGCCGGCGCGCGGGATTGTTCAGGTGAGCCGTCGATCGTCGGGGCCCGACGATCGCGCAGCTCCCGCCTTTGCCGGATGGCACGCAAAGACCATCGACATTGCGATCGGGTCGGTATCCCTGAAGG
>NZ_JAQOSR010000147.1:0-23841 GCF_046718885.1 Bradyrhizobium sp. UFLA01-814
GGTGGAAGCCCATTCCGCAGGTTCGTGCCGCGTTTCGTGCATGCCACGATCGTTGCCGATCGAATATGACATGAAGCGGTTCGGTGATCGGTTTTGGGGCATCTTATGCAAATCTGGTTTCTCTATCTCCTCGCGCTCGGCGCCGGTATCTGCGTTGCCGTTCAGCAGGTCCTGAACGGCAATCTCAGGTCCGCCCTCAACTCGCCGGCCTGGGCCGGGCTCGTCAGCTATCTCGGCGGGCTCGTGACGATGGCGGTCGTGCTGGTCGCGACGCGGGAGCCGGTGCCGTCCTGGAAACTGGTGACGGCGGTGCCGTGGTGGGCCTGGAGCGGCGGTGTCCTCGGCGGCATCTTCATCCTGCTGATGATCCTGCTGCTGCCGCCGCTCGGCGCCGCGACCCTGCTGGCACTGGTGGTTGCGGGTCAAATGCTCGCGGGAATCGCGATGGACCATTTTGGCCTGTTCGGGCTGGCGCAGCACCCTGTGTCGGTGTCACGGCTGGCCGGCATCGCGCTGATCATCGGCGGCGTGCTTCTGATCAAGGATTGACGGACCTCTAGTCAGGCGCGGCGCATCAGCCGCAATTCGGCGGACAGGCGAAGGCTGCGCTTGCCGGCCAGTGCGATGCCTTCGAGTTCGGCACCGTCCGCACGGCACGAACCGGCAAAGCCGATGCCGACTTCATAACCGCCGAACACCGGGTACTCGCCCTTCGCCGGCGTATGCTCCTGGTTGACGATCTCGCCTCGCCAGCGGCCATCCGCGGACGAATACGAACCGAGATAGTAGAAGAACGCATCGCCGCCGAGGATGCGGCCGTCCATCAGCAGCATGACCCCGGTGAGCCCGGCGTCGACACCATCGAGCGCGCGGAGCTGGATGGAGTACAGTCCGTTGACGATGCCGCCGGGACCGACCGCCCCGCGCGGCGGCAAGGCCTCGTCGTCGAGCGGCGCCAAATTCGCCCAGAGCACGCCGTCCGGCATCGCGTCGGCCTTGCCCTCGAGCAGGATGGTGGAACCCTCGCTCCTGCCGCGCACCTTGATGACGGTGACGTCGGCGCCCATCAGCGGCTTGAAGTTCGGATCGTCATTGTGGCGCTCGGTGATCACCTCGGCGGCGATCTCGCCTTCCGTCACCTGATAGGTGCCGAGATGGGCAAAGGCCGAATTGCCGCCCAGCATCTTGCCGTCATGCATGCACATGATGCTGCGGCCGAATGCGCCGTTGATGCCGTACTCGACCTTGTAAAGTCCGTTGAGCACGCAAAAATCCAAAAAATAAAATTGATTCTGTTCGCCACATAGCACCGGGCCGAACTCCGCACCATTGCGTCTTTTGGCGCAGGCAACCCCGCAATGTCCGGGTGTGGACAGCAGCCGATTCGTCGCTTAGCTGTAGGCACCGCCCGCGTCGTGCTGTGTCACGTGGGATCTGGTCTGCCGGTTCTCTGCTCTCCCAGTTCATTGTGTCCTAGCATTTGCGCATTCCGCCAATGGTCGCGCGGCCGCACCCGGCCTCGACACAGGCGAGGCTTCGAGGAGCATCACATGATCAATCGCTTTGGCCTGGCCGCCGCGCTGGCGCTGCTGCTCGGCAGCGGCGGCACAGCCTCGGCGCAGTCGCTGCCCGACTATATGGGGCCGATCTCCGGTAAGACCTCGTCAACGCCGGCCGACGTCGCGACCAAGGACGTGCTCGCGCTCAACACCGGCATGTTCGAGCTCTATGGCGATGCGGCGCGGATCTTCCAGAAGAACATCCTCGACAAACACCCCGTGATCCTCGGCCTGTTCTCCGGCGCCGGCGGCCGTCTGATCCTGTACCGGCCGGGCAAGCCGCCGACCGAAGCACCGCAGGTGCCGATCGTCTATCAGCTGCTCAAATCGGTCGGCCACAGCACGATGGCGCTGGCCGAGGTGGTCGGTCCCTATGTCAACAATCCCGACGACAAGGCATGGCGCGGGTCGATGCAGGCCTATCGCAGCCGGATGCAGTCGGCGCTCGACGGGCTCGATGCCACGCCGATGCAGGCGGACTGGCGCGACAACAACCGCGCCATCCTCAAGAACAACATCGCCTTCATGGATGAATGCCTCACCGCCGGCGCGATCCCCTTCGCGACGCTCGAGGCGTTCGGCAAGAAGCAGGCGCCGCTGCTCGCCAAGAACGTCGCCTGGGCCGCGCAGACCCAGGTCGCGCACTGGATGACGGTCATGGCCGACTGGAAGTCGCAACTCGGCGCCGACTGGGACAAGACCTACGGCGCGAGCAACACGATCTATGTGGCGCGGCAGAACAACGTGATCTTCAGCGTGCTGGCGCAGTTCTTCGGGCCTGACGCCATCAACAGCCGCCTGATGCTGATCGAGACGATCTCCTTCACCACGACACCATCGGACATGCTGGAGTCGCTGACCCGGATCATCGCGGACCGCTCGGTCGGCGCGCTGTTCTTCGGCAGCTATCACCTGATGGACTATGAGCTGATGGGGGGCGATGCGCGCGAGGCGATCATCGCCGAGACCAAGAAGCGCGGCATGACGGCCTTCCTGCCGCCGCTGGTGCCGTTCGGTTCCAAGCAGTGGCCGACGCTGATCACGCCAGGTCCTGGACCGGCCACCATCGCCGACCTCAAGTGAGGCCAAAGCTACAGTGAGGCGGCTACGACCTATTGCGGCGTTGCGGTTGCGCTCGCTTTGCCGCAATACTTTCGCGTGTATTGCACAAATTGTTAAACCCCGGCGCGATATGCCGTCGTCGAGGTGTCGATGAAAGATCAGACCATGCGGCCTTCGCGACGCGAATTCGTGAAGTGGTTGTCGACAGGCGGCATCTCGGTCAGCCTGTCGCATCTGGCGCTGGCGAAGGAACCGGCTTTCGCGAGCCGCGAGACGCTGCCCGGGCGCGGCCATTTCAACCCGGCGGAAAAGGGCGTCGGCCGTGTCGACGGCGTGGCCAAGGTCACCGGCGCAAAGCTCTACGCCTCCGACTTTCGCGCCGCCGACATGCCGGGCTGGCCCGCGACCACCGCGCACGCCATCCTGGTCCGCGCCGATGACGCAACGCATGTCTATGCCGGCATGGACCTCGCCCGCCTCGACGGTCCGGCAAAGCCGTCGGTTATCGTGACCGCTGCCGATCTCGACCGGATCGGTACGCGGGTTCCGGAATTCTACACCGGCGACCTGTTCTGCCCGGTCGGCAAGACGCCGCTCTATCTCGGGCAGCCGGTCGCGCTGTTGATCTTCGAGCAGTTCGACGCCTTCGACCCCGCGCGCCTCGCGCTGCGCGACGGCGGCTTTGTCAAATTCGGCGACGAGACCGGGCCGGTCATCCTGCCGAACTACGGCGCGTATCGCTTCACGCGCGTGGCGGGCGCCACCCCTGACGCGCCCGACGTCTATTCGCCGATCCAGGCCGGCTGGGTTTCGCCGAGCCGCATCCAGAACGCGGCGCTGCCGGTCTGGCTGCCGCTCGCCAAGGAGACCAAGGCCGACTACGCCAAAGCCGCGACCCATGGCGAAGCGATCCGCGCCCAGCTCGCCAAGGACGATCCGACGCAGCTCGTGCTCGACCGCGAGTTCGAGACCCAGTCGGTCGATCCGATGTTCCTGGAGCCGGAGAGCGGGCTCGCCTGGTACAGCGACAACAGCGGCAATCTCGAACTGGTGCTCGGCGTGCAGTCGCCCTATGAGGCGACCGAGTCGATCGCGCATCTGCTCGGCAAGGCCCGTCCGCCGTTCCGGCCCTCGCACATCAACGCGCAGTTCGCCCATGTCGGCGGCGGCTTCGGCGGCCGCGACCATACCCCGTTCGTGCTTTACGTTGCGCTGGCGGCGATGTTCTTCGCGGGCCGGCCGGTGCGGTTGGCGCAGGACCGCTATCAGCAATTCCAGGGCGGCATCAAACGCCACCCGATCAAGATGCGCTCGCGGATCGGCATCGATCGCCCAAGCGGCAAGATCACCGCGTTCGCCGCCGACCATGTGCTCGACGGCGGCGGGCTCGCCAACTTCTCGGCCAATGTCGCGGTCGTCGCCGCGACCGCCGCGATCGGCATCTACGACATCCCCAAGGTCGACGTCACCACCGTGGCGCTGCATTCGCGCGGCGTCACCGCAGGCTCGATGCGCGGCTACGGCACGCTGCAGACCATGACCGCACTCGAAGTCCTGATCGACGAGGCCGCGAGCGAGCTCAAGGTCGATCCGATCGCGTTCCGCCGCAACAACGCGCTGAAGCAGAACGGCCGGACCATGACCGGCAATCCCTACATCGTGTCGGTGCGCACGCCAGACATCCTCGACAAGCTCGAGACGCATCCGATCTGGCGGCAGCGCGCCGACTTCAGGCGGAAGGCGCCGGAGGGACGGCTGGTCGGCACCGGCGTCGCCTGCGTCACCAAGGATTACGGCTCGGGCGCGGATTGCTCGCTCGGCCGGGTCGAGATCGATCCCGAGGGACGGATCGCGATCCACTGCGACCACGTCGAGATGGGCAATGGCGTCGGCACCGCGCTCGCCAACCGGATCGCGAGGCATCTCGGCGCCGTCGCCGACGAGGTCGCCGTCTCCCGGGTCGACAGCTACGAGGCGCTCGGGCTGGTCACCTCGGGCGATCCCTACACGATGGATCAGAAGACCCAGGATCTCGCCGAGAAGAACTCGCGCTGGGTGCCCGCGATCAGCTCGGCGACCAGCGCCTCGATCGGCGCCCATGTCGGCACCCACTCGTCGGCCGAGGCGGCCCGCGTCATCTTCCGCTTCGGCCTGTGGCCGGCGGCGCTCGAGCTCTGGCACATCGGCAAGGCCGATCCCCGCGCCCGGCAATGGGACAAGGCGCACTGGAAGGATGGCCAGTTGGCGCTCGACGATCTCGCGCCGCTGCCCTTGCCGCAGCTTGCCGCGACCGCGCATACGCGCGGCTTCGTCACCGGCGCCATCGCGCACAGCTTCTCGCGCTGGGCCTGGTCGCGCGCCCGCTTCCCGCTGTTCGGCGAACAGTACCGCGCCGAGATCGACGCGCTCGCTGTTCGTCGCGGCCGGAGCCAGTTCGAGCGGATCGACCGAACAAGCGTGAAATTCCCGCCGACCGACAACAACCGGATCGGCACCGCCTACACCTCGATGTGCGGCACGCTGGTCCGCGTCGAGATCGAGCGCGCGACCGGCAGCTTGCGCATCGCCAAGGCCTACAGCGTGTTCGAATGCGGCCAGGCGCTGGTGCCTGAAGTGGTGCTCGGCCAGTCGCATGGCGGCTTCGCGATGGGCGTCGGCTACGCCCTGCTCGAAACCCTGCCGCCGTTCGAAGGCGGCCCCGGCAACGGGCAGTGGAATCTCGGCCAGTACCTGATCGCGCGCGGCTCCGACCTGCCGCTGCACGATCTCGAGATCGAGATGCTGCCGCCACTGACGCCGGACGAGCCGCCGAAGGGCATGGCCGAGGTGGTGATGATTCCGATCGTGCCGGCGCTGCTCAACGCCATCAACGATGCCACCGGTCACCGCTTCCGCTCACTGCCGGTGACAACAAGCCTGCTCAAGGGAGCGCTGGCGTGACGACGCTCAACCTTACCATCAACGGCCAGAAGCACGGCCCGATCGAGGTTCGTGACGACCTCTCGATGAACGATTTCCTTCGGGAAATGCTCGGGATGACCGGCACCAAGTTCGGCTGCGGCGCCGCGCAATGCCTGAGCTGTGCCGTCATCATCGATAATCCCGACGGCACGAGCTACACCACCCCGACCTGCGTGGTGCCGGCCGCGAATTTCGACGGCAAGGCGATCCGCACCGTCGAGGGCCACGCCAGGGACGGCGAGCTGTCGGCGTTGCAGCGCGCCTTCATCGATCACTTCGCGTTCCAGTGCGGCTATTGCACGGCCGGCTTCCTCAACGAGGGCCAGGTGCTGCTCGAACGGCTGGCGAAGACGCCGGTGGCGCGGGACCAGCTCGAGAGCGTCATTGCGGATGCGCTCGACGGCCATCTGTGCCGCTGCACCGGCTACATCAAGTATCACCAGGCGGTGCGCGACGTGATCCTCGCCGATTCCAAACGCTATCTGACCGCCAACAAGTGAGCGCGCGAGCAATGCCATCGGAAACCCGGTTTCGGATCGTTGCAGTGCTGACGGCGCTCGCGACCAGCCTGTGCGCGGGCTACGCGGCGTCGGAGAGCGCGAGCCATGCCCTCGCCCCGCCGGACAGCTTTGCCGGCATCGAGAATGTCGAGCAACGCTCGGCGGCGATCTTCACCGAGCTCGGCAAGGTTCTGACGCATCCGCGCTGCACCAATTGCCATCCCGCCGGCGACAGCCCGCGGCAGGGCGATATCAGCCGCATGCATCAGCCGCCGGTGACGCGCGGTGCCGACGGCCACGGCAAGGACGCCATGCGCTGCTCGATCTGTCACCAGCACGCCAATTTCGATCCCGGTCGGGTGCCGGGCCACCCGGAATGGCACCTTGCGCCGCGCGAGATGGCATGGGCCGGCAAGACCGTCGGCGAGATTTGCGCGCAGATCCGCGACCCCGCGCGCAATGGCGGCCGCAAGGTCGAGGAGCTGATCGAGCATATCGGCAAGGACACGCTGGTGGGCTGGGCGTGGCATCCCGGCTTCGGCCGCGCACCGGCACCGGGCACGCAGGCGCAGGCCGGCGCGCTGGTCGAGGCCTGGGTGAAAACCGGCGCCGCCTGCCCCGCACCCTAGTCGCCCGACGTCCGAACTAGTGGCGCTTGAAATACTGCACGTCGCGCTCGTGCTTCTCCGCCGCCGCGCGCGACTTGAAGGTGCCGAGATTGCGGCGCTTGCCGGTCTTCGGATTGACCTTGCGGGAATAGAGTCGGTACTCGCCGGAACGCAGTTTGCGGATCATGACATCGCCTCGCCAATGCCTTCCGCATGTCAACGACATGTCGCGGTGGGCGTTCCAGTTCGGTCAGAAGCAGAGATTGGTCACGGCATTGCCGCGCTTGTCCTTGATGACATAGGGACAGCGGGCCCGCTCCAGCGCCTTCTTGGCATCCTCGTCGCCGAGCGCCGCCGCCCGCTCGTAATAGGCTTTTGCGGCATCGCTATCCTTCGGCCCGCCGCGGCCGGCCTGCGCGAAGGCGCCCATCCGCTCCAGCGCGCCGGGATGGTTCTGCGCGGCGGCCTTCTCGAACAGCGCCCGCGCGGCGGCATCGTCCTGCGCGCCGCCCTTGCCCTCGGCCAGCATCATGCCGAGCTGGTACTGCGCTTCGGCATTGGTCTCGGCGGACTTGGCGAGCAGTTCGCGCGCGCGTGCCGGATCAGCCGCCGCGCCGCCGCCGAGCGCGGCGAGATTGCTGACGCCGCGCGCATTGCCGGCCTGCGCCGCGCGCTCGAACAATTTGCGCGCCTGCGCCTCGTCCCTGGCGAGGCCGGTGCCGTTGCCGTAGAGCACGCCGAGCTCGACCATCGCCGATGTCGAGCCCTTGTCGGCCGCCTTGCGCCACGCGCTTGCGGCTTCCGCCGTCTGCCGGTTGGCGGCATGGGCCCGGCCGAGCTCGTACATCGCGCGGCGCGACGATCGTGCGGCCACCGCGCAGTACTTGATCGCGGTCGCGATGTCGGCCGATGCGATGTCGGGCACGCCTTTCACGTCGGCCGGCTTGTCGGGATCGGCGGGATCGGCGGCAAGCCGGTCGCACAGCACGAGGTCGGCCGATTGCGCGTGGGCAAGCACGGGCGCGGCCAGCGCCACAGCGAAGACAATCGCGTGAAGTGGTTTGAGCATGACCAGCAGGTTGCGTCGCGGTGCGGGCAAATTCAAGGCTCGAGCCCAGTCTCGCGAAGCACCGGCGCGACGTCAGCCGACGACAGATAGCGCAGCAGATGATCGGCGGCCGCTGCGCGCTGCGACGCTGCCATGCGGCCGGCGGAGAACACCGCCGGGGTCTGCCAATCCAGCGGAATCGGCCCGACGACCTCGATGCCCTCGATCTGCTTCAACTCGCTGATCTGCTGGATTGCGAGATCGGCGTCGCCGCTGACGAGCTTCTCGGCGGTGAAGCCGCTCGGAATGATCACCGCCCGCGCGTTGATCGCCTCCACGATGCCGAGACGCTCGATCAGTTGCGCGAACAGGATGCCGCTGGCACCGAGCCGCGAATAGGCCACCGCCCGCGCACCAAGCAGCGCCGCACGCAGCGCGGCTTCAGTCGCGATGTCGGGATGCGCGGCCCCCGCCTTCACTGCGACGCCGACATAGGAGCGTGCGAGATCGACAGCACTTTCCCGCGCAACGCGGCCCTCGCCGATCATCTCGTCGAGGCCCTCGCGGGTCAGGATCACGAGGTCGGCGCCCTCACCGCCGCGCAGGCGTTCGAGCAGCGCCAGCGTCGGGGCGAAATCGGCGTCGATCACAACGCCGCTCGCCGCCTGATAGGCGGCGGCAAGCCGGGCGACGGCGCCCTTCAGCGCCAGCGTCGAAAGAACGCGAACCGAATTGCCCATATGCCTATGCCCGGCGCATCAGCTTGAGCGCGGCCGTGAGCCGCAGGCTGCGCTTGCCGGCAAGGGCGGTCGCCTCCAGCACGGCGCCCTCGGCGTCGCAGGTGCCGGCAAAGCCGATCCCTACCTCGTGGCCGCCAAAGATCGGATTCTCGCCCATCGCCGAAGTGTGCTCCTGATTGAGGATCTGGCCCTTCCAGCGGCCTTTCTCGGAGGTGTAGGTACCGAGATAGTAGAAGAAGGCGTCGCCGCCGAGGATGCGACCGTTGTTCAGCAGCATCACGCCGGTGAGCCCGCCGTCGACCCCGTCGAGCACGCGGATGTGGATTGAATAGAGCCCGTTGATGACACCACCCTCGCCGACCCCGCCGGCGATCGGGATGTCCTCCCCGCTGATCGGCGTCATCACCGACTGGAACGGCACGCCGGGCAACTCCTTCAGCTCGCCCTTGAAGCGATAGAGCTCGCCGTCCGGCCGGCCTCTGGCAATCAGCGTGGCGTCATCGGTACCGGCCATCGCGCGGTAGTTCGGATCGGGGTTGTGGCGGACGGTCTGGATCTCGACTGCGACCTCGTCGCCGGCTTTCTGGTAGGTGCCGATATGGGCGAACGCCGAATTGCCGCCGAGCATCTTGCCGTCGCCGACATACATCACGCTGCGGCCGACGGCGCCGCCGAGTTCGAACCGGACCTTGTAAAACCCCTCAAACAAGCGCCGCGTCCCCGGCAGCCAAGACGTACCCGTTATCTAGCGCGGTTCATAACGCAGCGAAACCGGTTTCGGCGGAACGCCACCTGCAAAGGGTATCGCTAAATAGCGAAGGTCCGCCAAGGCTGTCGCTCTGGCGGACCCGATTTGCGGTACCGGATGGCTCCATCCGGGTCCGATAGCAGCTTAGGCCGCAGCCATTTAGGCCGCAGCCTTGGCGCCGGTCGGAACCTCGGAGATCGTCTTCAGGATCTGCGAAGCGATCTGGTAGGGGTCGCCTTGCGAGTTCGGGCGGCGGTCTTCCAGATAGCCCTTGTAGCCGTTGTTGACGAACGAGTGCGGCACGCGGATCGAGGCACCACGGTCAGCCACGCCGTAGCTGAACTTGTTCCAGGGCGCGGTCTCGTGCTTGCCGGTCAGGCGCTTGTCGTTGTCAGGGCCGTAGACGGCGATGTGATCCATCAGGTTCTTGTCGAAGGCCTTCATCAGGCTCTCGAAGTACTCCTTGCCGCCGACTTCGCGCATGTACTTGGTCGAGAAGTTGGCGTGCATGCCCGAGCCGTTCCAGTCGGTGTCGCCGAGCGGCTTGCAATGGAATTCGATATCGATGCCGTAGCTCTCGGTGAGGCGCAGCATCAGGTAGCGGGCCATCCACATCTGGTCAGCGGCGGTCTTGGAGCCCTTGCCGAAGATCTGGAATTCCCACTGGCCCTTAGCCACTTCGGCGTTGATGCCTTCGTGGTTGATGCCGGCGGCGAGGCAGAGATTGAGATGCTCTTCGACGATCTTGCGGGCGACGCTGCCGACGTTCTTGTAGCCGACGCCGGTGTAGTACGGGCCCTGCGGCGCCGGATAACCCTCTTCCGGAAAGCCGAGCGGACGGCCGTCCTTGTAGAAGAAGTATTCCTGCTCGAAGCCGAACCAAGCGCCTTCGTCATCCAGAACGGTGGCGCGCTTGTTCGAGACATGCGGCGTCTTGCCGTCGGGCATCATGACTTCGCACATCACCAGCACGCCGTTCTCGCGCGCGGCGTCGGGATAGCAGGCGACCGGCTTCAGCACGCAGTCAGAGCTGTGGCCTTCAGCCTGCTGGGTGGACGAACCGTCAAAGCCCCACAGCGGAAGCTGTTCGAGGGTCGGGAACGACGCGAATTCCTTGATCTGCGTCTTACCGCGCAGGCTCGGCGTCGGCGTATATCCGTCGAGCCAGATATACTCGAGCTTGTACTTGGTCATTGAACCTCTCTGTTGATGATGCAAAACCGTGAGGAACCGAAAGCCAGTCGGCCGCCGCACGCGTACCCGGCCACCATCGGCCGGCTCTTACTAAGCAATTAAAATGCCAGTCGCTGCACTGCGGCGCCCGCCCGGTCGCGGATGTCCACAGCGGACATCGCATTTTTTTCTGCGACATAGCAGCGCGGCTGGCATGCGCCGCGGTCAGTCAAAATCTTCTCTCAGCGCCCTCCGCCGCCCGTTTCTGCAGCAAATTCGGCTACGGCATCGCCTGCCGCTTAATGTGGCGGCAGCGCTATGTGACAGTTCGTGTCCAACGGTCGGGCGCCCTGCAACCACCGCCACGGCTCAAGCGTTGGTCAGCTGCATCCTGCCCCACAGGAAGCAAACCCAAATCTGCCTACGAACTAGCCAAACGATGACTATTTCTTGATCACTTGCAGCCCGCCCAGCCCGGGCCGATATCGAAAACACGGTAACCACACGCGAATGAGTCGGGCGCACCATGGAGGCTCGCTCCGGCCAAAGGAGACTTTGACATGATCACCACGGGCCAAAACCAAGGACCGATCCAGGGATCGGCAACGATCTATCAATTCCCGGCAGGGGGCCGCGCGGCTCTTGGCGGACGCCGCTACGGCGAGGCGCGGACCGCGCTCGAACTCGCCGCTGAAGTCGAGACCTCGGCCTGCAGCGAGAGCTGGTACCATCAGGCGGCCATCGACGACGCCAAGCCGGGCCGCGATCACTGATGCCGACGCGACAGAGAGGCGTGACGCAAAAACGTCAGACAGCAGCAGAGCAATAACAAGGGTCGGAACGCGAGCGTTTCGGCCCTTTTTTCATGCCAGCTCGCAGGTCGTCGCCGGCCGCCTCGCATGCCGGAGCCTGGCAAGCCCAGCCCGGTTGATCTCGAGCGTGACCCCGCCACCCCTGTAGCGTGTGCCCGTCAGCGACAGGCGCTTCTTCAGCGTCACCGCCTTGCCGTCGAGCTGTAGATGCGCGCGCGTATCCCCGTTGAAGAACCCGGCAATGAACTGCGTGCCGTCGGCACAGCGATAATTCCGGAAGGCGGACTGCGCCGACACGTTCGCGGAACCAAAGAGCTCGAAAAGAATTGCGCCGATGACAATGGCGCCCCCGCGATAAGTCATATTCTCCCCCTGACGGGCCGGTTATAGACCTGTCTGCGCCGCTATTCCTGCGCCAAGACCTCATCAGCTGCAACAGGCCCGCCCGATGTCCGAAGCCCCTGCCCGTCATCTCAATCTCGCCGGCGCCAGCAATTTTCGCGACCTCGGCGGCTACCAGACGCGCGACGGGCGGACGGTGCGCTGGCGCCAGATCTTCCGCTCCAACCATCTTGCGCATCTCACCGAGCACGACGTCGCCGTGGTGCGCTCGCTCGGGGTCAGAAGCGCGTTCGATTTTCGCGGCGTCGCCGAGCGCGCCGAGGCGCTGTGCGGCATGAGCGACGTCACCGTGCATTCGCTCCCTGTCGAGCCGACCGTGGTGGCTTCGCTGCGCGAGATCGCCAGCAACCGTCAGCTCTCCGAAGCCGATGCGATCGACGTGATGCGTGATTCTTACCGGGGCTATGTGCAGGACAACACCGCGCGCTACCGCACGCTGTTCGCCCATCTATTGGAAGACCGGGCGCCGCTCGTGATCCACTGCACCGCCGGCAAGGACCGCACCGGCTTTGCCTGCGCGCTGATCCTGCATGCGCTCGGCGTGTCCGATCAGGTGATCGCGGACGACTATCTCCTGACCAACCAGTTCTACAAACGCGACCCGGCCCACAGCACCGAGCTGCCCGATGATGTCAAGCAGGTGCTCGGCACGGTGCGCGCGGCGTTTCTGGAGGCTGCATTCGAGGCGATCGATGCCGATTACGGCAGCCTCGACGGTTATTTCCGCGACGGCCTCGGGCTCGGCGAGGCCGAGCGCAAGGCGCTTGAAGGCCGCTATCTGCAGGCCTGATCCGTTCGCGCGACAGCGTTTTCGAGCGAAGTGGACACCGGTTCGCGTGAAGAAAACGCGGCCAAGCCGAAAAGCTCAGGCCGCCGCGGCCTCGAGTTCGAGCTCCGCATCGAGATCGGCAATCACATCCTCAAACGCCGAGATCGCCTGCTGGATCGCCGCGATCTGCATCAATTCCCAGCTGCCCACTGGTCCCTTGCGATTTTGCAGCGCCACCACGAGATCGCGCCGCTGCTCCTTAAGCTGAACGAGCGGTAAACCGTGGTCCGGAAGATTTCCCATTCGCATAACCCCTACCTTGGCTGGAGTTCCGCTTCTAAGGAAAGGGTTCTGCAAACGACTTACGGAACTCCTGCAAATTTTATCCAACCGGCCCTCCCCCGTAGTCTTACGTAGTCGGCGTCACGTGATCGCCTCCGGCTTCAATGCGTCGTCGATCGCGCCGAACAGCGACTGGGTCACGCAATTGGTCGCCCACTCGCTGGTGTGAAGCTGTCCGCCATCGTCGAGCTCGCCAAGCGGAATCCCGTCGTCGGTCCAGCGCTTCATCAGCGCGAAGCGGCTGAACAGATTCACCTTCCTGCTTGCGGCCACTTCGGCGATCATCGGCATGATCACGTTGGCGAGATTGAGCGCAGCTTCCGTGCCGACGATCGCCTGCGTGTACTGGGAATCCATCACGACGACGTCAAGCGGAAGCGCCGCGAGCACGTCGAGCCCGGCCTCCAGCGTCGCGCGCACCTCGGCGGGATTGTAGCTCTTGTAGACGGCGTTGGTGCCGACCTGCCAGATCACCAGCACCGGCGCCTCAACGGTCACGTCGGACTCGATGCGCGAATACTCCTCCGGCGCCTCCTGGCCACCGATCCCGCGATTGATGACGTCGATCATCCGGCCGAAGAAGCGCTGCCGCAGCAGCATTTCGAGCCGCGGCGGGAACGGCAGGATGTTGTCGGCGCCCGCGGTCGACGACGATCCGAGCGCCACCAGCTTGATCTTGCGCTGATGCCGGAGCGCATCCGCGAAGTGCGGCAGCTTATGTCCGAATTTGACGAGATCGAGATGAGTTTCGCACGGTCTGGGTGTCGGCATCGCAAACATCCTTGAGGCGAATGAATTGATGAATGCGCGCAGTAGGAGGCGAAATTGGCGGCATTGCAAATGAATTCCGCCTGATCATAGTGGGCATTCGTTTGCTCGCGAATGCGGAGACCGCCATGCACGGAAAAGCCATCGTCATCACGGGCGCGCTCGGCGCGCTTGGCAAAGTGGTCGCCACAGAGGCGCTGGCGCGCGGCGCGCGCGTCGCCGGCATCGATCATGCCGCGTCAACGCTTGCGGCGACGGCCGACCATATCGAGCTGGGCGGTGTCGACCTCACCGACACCGCGCAGGCGACCGCGGCGATCGACAAGGCGGCCGCGCATTTCGGCCGGCTCGACGGGCTGATCAACATCGCCGGCGGCTTTACCTTCGAGGCGGTCAGCGACGGCGACCCGGCGACCTGGCAGCGCATGTATGCGATGAACGTGATGACGGCGCTCAACACCTCGCGCGCCGCCATCCCGCATCTCACCAAGTCGGGCGCCGGGCGGATCATCAATATCGGCGCACTCGGCGCCTTGCAGGCCGCCTCCGGCATGGGTCCCTACGCCGCCTCGAAGGCCGGCGTGCACCGCCTCACCGAGTCGCTCGCCGCGGAACTCAAGGGCAAGGTCACGGTCAACGCGGTGCTGCCCTCGATCATCGACACTGCAGCCAATCGCGCCGCGATGCCGAAGGCCGACATCTCCAAATGGGTGACGCCGAAGGAGCTTGCCGAGGTGATCCTGTTCCTCGCCAGCGATGCCGCGAGCGCCGTCACCGGCGCGCTGCTGCCGGTCAACGGGCGGGTTTAGACCCGCCCCTCTCCTGGACGCCTTTCGGGTCGATCCGGCCAATGCTATATGTTCGTGATGACTACTGCAGAAGACATCGAAAAGGCCGTCGAACGGCTGCCTCCTCGTGAGCTGGCCCGCTTTCGCGCCTGGTTTGAAACGTTCGATGCCGAACGTTTCGATGCAGCGATCGAACGCGACGCAAAGGCCGGGAAACTCGACGCCTTGGCGGACGGGGCCTTGGCAGTTCATCGCGCCGGACAGTCGCGCGACTTGTGAAGCACTCGGCCTCCCCCAAATTTTGGACTGCCTACGAACAACTACCCGTTCCAATCCGCGAGCTTGCCGACGCGAACTTTGCGCTGTTGAAGCGCGATCCACGTCATCCATCCCTACAATTCAAGAAGATCGGGCGATTTTGGTCCGTTCGGGTTGGCTAGCGTTATGGCGGCTCGCTGTCGAAACAAACGAGGGATATCTCTGGTTCTGGATCGGCTCTCACGCAGAATATGACCGCCTGATCAGCTGACGCCGCGGGCGCGGCCAGCATCGGCAGTTCAATCCGCTACCAGCAGCCGCAGTTTCGACCTGAAGCGGATGCTCTGCTTGCCGGCGAGCGCCATGCCGTCGCCTTCGGCGGTCTGATCGGTATAGGTGCCGGTAAATCCGATGGTGACCACCTTGCGCTCCCACACCGGGCGCTCGCCATAGGTCGGCGAATGCTCCTCGTTGGTGACCTCGCCCTTCCACTTGCCGTCGGCTGCGGTGTAGCTGCCGTAGGCAAAGAAAAACGAGTCGCCGCCGCGCATCTGTCCGTCGCGCAGCACCATGACGCCCTGGTTGCCGCCAGAGACGCCGTCGAGAAATTCGACGGTGATGTGATAGAGCCCGTTCCGGATCATGAGCTGCGCCTGGTCCCGGTTCCGACAATAGCCGCTCGGCCGTGCCTTGAGCAAATTCCATCCGCCTCGGCGGACGCAATTCCGCGCTATGCTGGCGCACCGAGTCGCGGCCGGATGCCGCAGGAGCCTGCCTGTTGGAAACCACGCTTTATCTGCCCGTCAAAAGCTTCCTGGAAAAGCTCGGCTTCACGGTGAAGGGCGAGATCGGTGGCTGCGACCTCGTGGCGCTGAGCGGCGATGATCCACCGGTCGTCGTGATCGGCGAGCTCAAGCTCGCCTTCAATCTCGAACTGATCCTGCAGGCGGTCGATCGCGCCGGCGCCGCCGACGAGGTGTGGATCGCGGCCAAGGTGTCGGCCCGAGGCAAGGGCCGCGAGAGCGACGCGCGCTATCGCAATCTGTGCCGGCGGCTCGGCTTCGGCATGCTCGGCGTGACCGATCGCGGCGACGTCGAGGTGCTTGTGCCGCCGCCGACCGCGGCGCCCCGCCGCAATCCGAAGAAACGTTCACGGCTGATCACCGAGCACCGGAAACGCAAGGGCGATCCCGCGATGGGCGGATCGACGCGGGCGCCGATCATGACCGCCTACCGGCAGCAGGCGCTGGCCTGCGCCTTGGCGCTGTCGGGTGGGCCCCGGCGGGTGCGCGACCTCCGCGCGGATATTCCCGACGCCGGCAAGATCCTGCTGCATAATGTCTATGGCTGGTTCGATCGCGCCGAGCGCGGCATCTATGTGCTGACCGATGCCGGCCGCGCCGCGCTGAAGCGCTGGCCGCAGCAACAGATGAGTGCATCCGGGGCAGAAGCCACCCCGTAGAGCATGATCCGGAAAAGTGCGAAGCGGTTTTCCGAAAAGATCATGCTCAAACAAGAACCTAAAGCGCGATGATGACCTGGCTTCATCGCGCATTGGAGGGGGATATCATGATCGTCGTCACCGGCAGCGTCACCGCCCGCCCCGACTCGTTCGACGAGGTGCGGCGCTTGAGCCTCGAGCATGTCCATCGCTCGCGCACCGAGCCCGGCTGCATCTCGCATGCGGTCCATGTCGACTGCGAGAATCCGCTCAGGCTGGTGTTCTTCGAGCAATGGGCCGACCGCGCCGCGCTGGCTGCGCATTTCACGGTCCCTGCGTCACGCGATTTCGTCCGCTCGCTGCAATCTCTCGCGGCCGCGGCGACCACCATCGAACTTTATGACGCTCACAAGATTGAGAGACTCTAGCTGCATGGCTGGATTGCCATCTCACATTCATATTGCAATGCAACATTGGGGACCTTACGTATCTCCCGCGATTCAAAGATGAGGCGGCGATGAGCGGAGACTGGAATACCAAGTATGGCACCCGGCGCGTGCGGCATGATCCCCCGACGCTGGAAGAAGCAATCTTCGCTGCCATCGGCATCACCGATGACGTGGAGGCCCAGGCCGAGATCGCGTCGGCCCTGATGGGGCTGCCCTATGACGATGTGCTCGCCGAGGTGAAGAAGACCGCGCGCGTCAGTGCCCGCACCGGCACGGCAACCCGCGTCATCGCCGGCGAGCAGGGCGCGCAGCGCTCCGTCGTGGTCGAGCGCCGCGTGGTCCGCCGCTTTGCGACCGACAAGCGCACCGGCACCTGAGAAGCACCATCCAATTGCTGAAAGAAAAAGGGCAATCCATTGAATGGATTGCCCTTTTTCGTTTGACTTAAGATCGCGGCTCAGGCCGCCCGGCCCCAGCCGGAGATCTGCATCACCATACGCCAATAGGCGCGGTTCATGTCGACGATCGCGCGCGCGGCCTCGACCGGCGTTACGACAGCCGGCGCCGCTTGGGGCTGCTGCTGCTGGGTCAGGTCGATGCTGCCGGTCGACTCCCCATGACGGAAGGTCAGCTGGGCACCGAACTTGGTGGCCAGCGCCCGCATCGCATCGTTCTGGGCGCCGGTGGTGATGCGCAGGCTGCCGTAGCCCTTGGCATGCGCCTCGGCGATCAGCTTGCGGAACAGGGTGCTGCCGACGCCCTTCCGCCGCGCCGACCGCTCGACGCTGAAGGCGATCTCGGGCTGCGCATCCGGTGACTGCTCCGGCGGATGCAACTCGGCCGCGCCGCGGACCACGCCGTCCTCGAAATAGGCGATGATGACGGTGCCGTCATTGGCGCAGCGCTCGGCGTAGCGGCGGATGAAGCTGTCGTCGATGAAGCCATGAAAACGATCATGACGGCTGGTGCGATCCAGCCGTAGCAGGTGATCGCGCAGCAGCGGAAGCTCTTCCTGCTGGCTCAACGTCCGCACGGTACCCTTGGCGGACGCCGAGCGAATGGAATCATAGTTCATTTCATAACTCCTCTTGGTAGCCCTCGAGGAGGCGTCGAGTCCCTAGCAGCTCCTATATTGTGCGTCGCACCATAAAATTCAAGCACTGAGATTCATTTATGTAAACAATGCTGTGATTAGAAAATCACATCATCGCCCCATTATAATACCAGTTGTGTCTGGGTGACGATGGCGACCAGCTTGCCGTCTTCGGTCTCCAACCTGGTCTGCCACACCTGGGTCCGCCGCCCCCGGTGAACCGGTGTTGCGGTCGCAATCACGGTCATCCCCTCCTTGGCGCCGCCGATGAAGTTGGTCTTGCTCTCCAGCGTCGTGGTGCCCTTGGCGTCCTCCGGCAGGTTGATCACGGTCGCGGCGGCGCCGACCGAATCCGCAAAGGCCATCACCGCGCCGCCATGGATCGTGTTGCGGAGGGTGCAGAGGTCCGGCCGCACCACCATTTTCGCGACCACCCGGTCCTGGTCGGCCTCGGTGAAGGTGACGCCCTTCAGTTCCGCAAACGGCATCTTCATCGATTGGATCTTTTCGAGCGGCGTCATGGGCACTCCCTGCTTCGTGGCCTTCTTCGAGGTTGATATCGGCATGATGGATTGCCTGAGCGGGCCCGGCAACGACGTCTGAGGTAATGGCGCGAATGACGTCATGACATCCGTGACAACGTGCCGCCGAGTCTGCATATCGTCATCGATGCGCGACTTCCCTCCCCGCCGTATCGTCTGCCTGACCGAAGAGACGGTCGAGACGCTCTATCTGCTCGGCGAGCAGGACCGCATCGTCGGCGTCTCCGGCTATGCGGTGCGGCCGCCGCAGGTCCGCCGCGAGAAGCCGCGCGTTTCGGCGTTCATCTCCGCCGACATGCCAAAAATCCTGGCGCTGGACCCCGATCTGGTGCTCGCCTTCTCCGATCTGCAGGCCGACATCGTCGCCGATCTCGTGCGCGCCGGCGTCGCCGTCCACGTCTTCAACCAGCGCGACGTCGCCGGCATCCTCGCGATGATCCGCAGCCTCGGTGCGATGGTCGGTGCCGCCGACCGCGCCGAACAGCTTGCGCAAAACCTCGCACAACGGCTGGCCGCGATCGCGGCAACGCCGCGTGCAGCACCGCGGCCAAGGGTCTATTTCGAGGAATGGGACGATCCGCTGATCAGCGGCATCGGCTGGGTGTCTGAACTGATCGAGATCGCCGGTGGCACCGATGCGCTGCCGCATCTGCGCGCGCACAAGGCGGCCAAGGATCGCATCGTCACGCCTGACGCGGTACGTGCGGCGATGCCCGACGTGATCCTGGCGTCCTGGTGCGGCAAGAAGGTCGTGCCCGACCGCATCCGCAAGCGTGAGGGCTGGAGCGACATCCCGGCGGTACGCAACGACCGCATCGTCGAGATCAAGTCGCCGATCATCCTGCAGCCCGGCCCCGCCGCGCTGACCGACGGGCTCGATGCAATCGTGAAGGCGTTGTGGGGGAAGCACGCATAAGCTTTCGCCGTCGTCCCGGCCGAGTGCGCGATTGCGCACGGAGCCGGGACCCATAACCACAGATCTTGCTTGTTGTGCGGCTCTGCAAGGACGAGTCCCGATCACAACATCCGCCGCGGAGTATGGGTCCCGGCTTTCGCCGGGACGACAGCGAATTTGTTGCGCTATCGCGCGCAAGACTGTCATTGCAATGACGTGAGCGAGAGGCTGCCTACGCCTTCTCCACGCCGCACCATTCCGCGATGAACAGCGCCATCGCCTTGGTCGCTTTCCGCAGCGACTCCAGCTCGACATATTCGTTGAAGCCGTGCATCGCCGCGCCGGTGGCGCCGAAGCAGAGGCTCGGGATGTTGTGGTTCAAGCCGTAGAAGCGCGTGTCGGTCAACGCGGTGAAGGCGCGGTCTTCCACCGCGCCGCCATAGACGACCTGGTGCGCCTTGGCGAAGGCAGCTTCCGGTGCCTCGGAGTTGACCAGCTCGTAGCCTTCCGACAGGAAGCCCGACCATTCGACCTGCGGCGGATTGTTGGAGAGGAAGCGATGATCGCGCGCCGCCGCCGACACGCACGCCAGAATCTCCTTCTGGCACTCGGCGATCGACCAACCCGGCAAGACCGCGATGCGGCAGTCGACGTCGCACCAGGCCGGCACGCTGGAGGCCCAGTCGCCGCCCTTGATGATGCCCGGATTGAAATTGATCGGGTGATTGACGTCCTTGAAATAGCGGTCGGCCTTGGCGCGCTCGTTCCAGGCGATCTCAAGCTTCTCCAGCGCATGCACCAGATGATACGCCGCCATGATTGCGTTCGAGCCCGCGCCGGCCTCGAACACATGCACCGGGAAACCGCGCACCTTCAGGCGGAACCAGATTACGCCGACCTGCGAGCGGATCATCGTGCCGTTGGTCGGCTCCGGGATGAAGCAGGCATCGGCGCGATAGCCGCGCTGCAAGGTCGAGAGCGCGCCGACGCCGGTGCTCTCCTCCTCGATCACAGACTGGAAGTGAATCCGCGCCGTCGGCTTCAACCCGGCCTTCCTGATCGCATCCAGCGCATAGAGCGCGGCGATGGTGCCGGACTTCATGTCGCAGGCGCCGCGACCATACATCCTGCCGTCCTTGATGATGGGCGAGAACGGCGGCGTCTCCCACATCTCGAGCGGACCGGTCGGCACCACGTCGCAGTGGCCCTGCAGGATCAGCGACTTGCCGGCATTGGTGGCCGGGCGGTAGGTCCCGACCACCGTGCGCGCCTTCGAGAAATCATGCTCGATCGGACCGAAGCCGCGCAAGTCCTTGAGCTCGTCGGGATTGATGTGCCAGTCGTCGACCTCGTAGCCGCGCTCGCGCAGGAGATCGCCGATCATGTCCTGGCACGGCCCCTCGGCGCCGCGGGTCGAGGGGATCGCGACAAAGGCCTGCGTCGTCGCAAGCTGCGCATCGAATCCCTCGTCAACGGCGCTAAGGATTCGTTGTTGCGTCTCGGCAGTCATGCTTTGGCTCCATCGGGAAAACAGATCAGGCGGGAGCCGCAACGTAGCCCGATTTCAGTCCGCCTTGTATTGCGCAAAATAGGCATCCCGCAATGCATCTTCGAGCAGCCGGCCCTCCGAATAGCCATCGAGCGTCTTCGGCCGCGTCACGCCGTCGAGCAGCCGCGGACACGGCTCGGGCGCGCCGAGCACGGTGCGCACCGGAATGCGCTCGGCATAGATCGGCAACTCGTAATCGTCGTCATCATCGGCGACGCCCTTGGCGCGAATTTTTGCCGAAGCCTCCTCGATCTCCATCGCGATGAACGAGGTCGCCTTGATCTCCTGCTTGTTGCTGGCACGCAGGCTCGCGGTGCGCTCGGGAAAGAAGCGGTCGACCATCGCGACGATCGCGCGTTCCTTCTCTGCGGGGTCGGTGACGAGATAGGCAGTGCCGAACGCCATCACCGCGCGATAGTCGGCCGAGTGATTGAAGCCGCAGCGCGCCAGCACCAGGCTGTCGAGATGGGCGACCGTCAGGCACACGCGTTGCCCTTCGGACTGGTTCTCCAGCATGCGGCTCGCGCTCGAGCCGTGCCAGTAGAGCCTGGTGCCCTCGCGCCAGAAGAAGGTCGGCGTGCAATAGGGCTGGCCGTCGATCACGTAGGAGACGTGGCACAGCATCGAGGCGTCGAGGATCCTGTGCACGGTGGCGTGGTCGTAGAAGCCGCGGTCGTGGCGGCGCTTCACCCGGTTGCGGGAGGACATGGGGTAGGACGGAGCGGATGCGCCTTCGGTCACGGTGGTGCCTTTCGAAATCTGGAATCTGTCCAGAGTTGTAGCGGCCCATTTGGTCTGCGATAGTGCCAATTCCATGCGAAAAATTCCGACCAATTCCCGGGAGCCCGCGGCGCGCAAGGCCGAGCTGCCGCTCGACCTCGGCGGCCCGCATGTGACGCCCGGCGCGGCCTCGCAGCAGCGGCTCTATCAAGCGCTCTGCCATGCGATCGTCGGCGGCCTCGTCAAGCCGGGCGAGCCGCTGCCACCGTCGCGCGCGCTCGCCAGGCAGACCGGCTTCCGCCGCAACGCCGTCACCACGGCCTATGAGCGGCTGATCGCCGACGGCTTTGCGGTGGCAACCACGGGTTCCGGAACCTTCGTCGCGGCGCGCATTCCGGCGCAGGCCGCCGCGCCGCGCCGCGCAAGGATCGCGATCGAGCCGCCGCAGCACAATGCGCTGTCGCTCGGCTGCACCCATATCGACGAGCGCGCGCTACAGCGCTTCCGCGCCTTTGCCGGGCGCAGGCTGCGCGCCTTCGGGTCCGAGCATCTGCATTACGGCGATCCCCGCGGCAGCAGCGAGCTGCGCGCGGCAATATCGGACCATCTGCTGTCGGCGCGCGGGCTGCGCTGCGACCCCGACCAGATCATGCTGGCCTCGGGCACGCTGCATGCCCTGCGCATCGTGCTCGGGGCGATCCTCAGGCCCGGCGACCAGGTCTGGTGCGAGGACCCCGGCTATCCGGCGGCGCGGCGTGCGATCGAGCATTGCGGCTATCGTCCGGTGTCGGTGCCGGTCGACATGTCGGGCATGCGCATCGACAAGGGGCGCGCGTCCGCGCCGCAAGCGCGCGCCGCCTATGTCACGCCCTCGCACCAGTTTCCGCTCGGCGTGCAGATGTCGATGCCGCGCCGGCTCGAGCTGCTCGACTGGGCCAGGGATGCCGGCGCCTTCGTGTTCGAGGACGATTACGACAGCGAGTTCCGCTATGACGGCGCGCCGCTGCTGTCGCTCGCCGGCATCGATCATCTGCGCCGCGTGATCTACATGGGCACGTTTGCGAAGACGCTGTTTCCGGGATTGCGGATCGGCTATTGCGCGCTGCCCGAAGCCTTGATCGGCCCGGTGACGGCGGCGCGCGCCGCGCTCGACCGCTTTCCCGCCACGTTGATGGAAGGCGCGGTCGCCGACATGCTGAACTCCGGCGCCTTCGCGGCGAACTTGCGCAAATCGCGCAAACTCTATCGTGAGGCGCGCGACATGCTGGCGTCGACGCTCGCTAATGCCTCCGAGGGCGAGCTCACGGTTCCCGTGCCCTCGCAGGGCCTGCACCTCGTGGCGCGGCTCGATCCCGCGACCGATCCGCTGATTGCCGCGCAGGCAAAGGCTAATGCCGGCGTCGGCGGCTGGCTGCTCGCCGAGACCTATCATCGCGCGCCGCGACTGCCCGGCTTCGTGCTGGGATTTTCCGGTCATCCGGTTCCGCAACTCGTCGCATCGGCGGAACGACTGGCGAAGACAACGCTCGCCGCGCTGCGCGCGACGCGCAAGACATCGGTCAAGCCATCCGCCAAGGCGCGGCGCGCTAGGAGAATCGCAGTCACCTGACTAAGGTCGCACGCGTTGAGTCAGGGCCTTCCGTTCCGATGGAATCGGAACGGGGCTCTTGATCCTTGTTTCGAAGCGTTTCCTTCACGCGAACCGGTATCCACTTCGCTTGAAGACGCTCAAGTGCGAGCTTACGGAGATACCGGATGCCAAATCGCAACGTCCTGTATCTCGTGATCGCCGCACTGGTCGTGATCGCAGGCATGCTCGGCTACAATCTTTATCAGGCGAAGAAGCAGCCCGAAGGCCTTCAGATCAATGTCGGTCCCGACGGGCTCAAGATCCAGAACAAGTGAGGGAGGCTGCGATGCTGCGCTTGGGACTCGTCGCGCTGGTCAGCGTCGCAGCTCTTGGCGCGATGGCGCAATCCGCCGCAGCAGAGCAGTCCTACATGCGTGAGGGCGACATCGTCGATCTGCGGGTCGGCCAGCGCGTCCTTGTCGATGACGGCTCGTGCCCGGCCGGGCAGATCAAGCAGGTCGTCGGCTCCAGGCTGAGCCAGAACGGCGTGGTGCGGACCAGCAGCTGCGTGCCGCGCCTCGCCAAAAAGTAAAACGCCCCGCTGTCGCGAGGCGCTGCGGTCCTCATTGCTTTGAGGCGCGGCTCAATTCGAGACCGGCTCGAACATGCATTGCAGGGTCGGCTTGGCGATCTTGGTGAAGGTCGGGCCGATCTCGCCCTGCTTGGACGGCGGCACCCAATCGGTCTCGATGGTCGGCACGCCGGTCTCGCTGATGCCGCGCAGCAGCGCCTGGCGCAGGTCGGGATCGTCCACCGTCGCGGCGGCGTGGTCGTGCAGGCAGCCGCACACGGCCTCGGGATGCGCCCAGCGGCCAAGCATGTGCGGCGCGCATTGCCGCACGAACTCGTCGCGCGGTTCGGGCACGCGGTACAGCGAGCGGATCTGCATCGATTCGAGCGGGAGCTGGGATTGGGCCTGCGCGGCGCCCGCAAAGGGGCCCATCAGGACGAGCGATGCCAAGATGGCGGCGGAACAGATACGGA
>NZ_JAQOSR010000148.1:0-23755 GCF_046718885.1 Bradyrhizobium sp. UFLA01-814
ATCCTAAGTCTCGTGGGCTCGGAGATGTGTATAAGAGACAGCCCCAACCCTCCCCCGCAAGCGGGAGAGGGAGCAGGCTGCCTTCTCGGTTGCTAAATCATTCTCTAACGCTGTCAGGCCGTCGGAGCGGGTGGCGCCGGGGGCGGCGTCATTGGCTCGACGTTGTAGGTCTTCGGCATATTGATCGGCTTGTAGGCAGGATCCTTCTCCATGCGCTCCAGCACCGAGGCATGGATGGTCGCGCCGTCCGCAATCGGCCGCGGCTCGCCGCGCGGCAGATAGAAGCCGAGGAAGGATTTCCGCTCCGGCCATTCCTTCCATTTGTCGCTCTTCGGAATCCATTCCAGGATTTCCCAGGCGGCGGTCAGCGAATTGTGCAGCGGGGCGGTCGCGCTCGGCGGCACATAGTCGTGCTTGTGCGGCGGCAATGGCATCCCCCAGGCGAGATGATCGATCAGCGCCTGATCCATGTGCAGGCCGGCCGCCTTGGCCTGTTCGAGCATCCAGATCAGCGGAAACTTTGACGGCCCGCTCTGGTCTTCCGGATAGCCGCCGCCGACGTCGGAGTGCACGCCGGCAAACCAGACCTGGCGGATGTCCTGCTCCACCTCCGTTGCCGGATCGAACGGATCCGAGCGGAATTTCTGCGGCTCGATCCAGCGATTGAGTCGGAACATGCGCCTGCGCTCGTCGATCGAGATCGCCTGGCGGAACCGTTTGACGCTGGAATTGGTCCGGGTGAACAGCAGCGTCTGCAGGTCGAACAGGAAGTTGTCCTGCCGCGGCACGATGATCGAGGCCACGGTGTCCCAGACCCCGACGAACTCGATATCGATGTTGCGGCCACCGGCAATCTGGCTGAAATGCCAGGCTTCCTTCAACGGAGCATAGTCGAACGTGCCGTCGGACTTCTGGGCGTCGGAGCTGGCTTTCTTGTAGGTGCCGAATGCGTAGCTCGCGAGGTCGAGCTGGTCGACGGGCAGCAGGCCCATCACATGGACGAAGGCCGCGAGCACGCGCACCGTGTAGGCACCGCGGCTGAAGCCGAACATCCAGACCCGGTCTCCGGGCTCCCACGTTCGGCACAGGAACAGGTAGGCGCCGAGCGTGTCCTGGTCGAGACCGGCGCCGAAGGCCAGCCCAAACAAGCCGCGCATCTGCTGCTTGAAGCGGCCCCAGGCGTTTTGCAGGCCGATGGTGCCGAGGCCGGGATGATAATAGATCCGCTGCCGGTCATTCTTGTCGGCGACGCGGAACAGCTTCAGCACGTTGGAAATATTGTCACCGATCTCGTTGCCGGTGCCGTCGCAACAAATCACAATATCCTTCGGCATCCGTTGCCCTCGCGGTCGCCGTGAAAATTCGCGACTTCTATGTACGGCAGAGCGCGGTGAAAATTCAATCTCCAATTGAGGACAGTTGTGTGGCGGGCGGGGTGACCGCCGGTGATGCCGGGACGCCGAAGCGCGAGTACGGGTCGGCGTAGCCTGCCGTTGGTTTCGAATTGAATCTCGCCACGGCCGGCCGAAGCTGCGCCAAGGACGGCGTCGCTTCGGCTCGCCGATGCCGGCCATGACGGAGAGTTGCCGTGATCCAATTCCGTTCGTGATGCGTTGAGTCGGCCGCCAATGGCGCTCCCAGAATTCAATTGCAACACTTCGGAAAAGATGGAAACCTGCCCGTCGATCATTGCTATATGCGTCGACATTTTCTCCCTTTCAGGGACTCCGCGGTGCACGCGATCATCTCTCCTGCTGCCTCCCGCAGCTTCCACAACAACAACAGGAACGGGTCGGCATGAGCCCTCAAGCTCTCGTGACGGCCATTCTCTCAGGACTTGTGGTGGTGGCGTTCGGGCTGTTCTGGTGGGTCGGCAGCTATTCCGACCGTGTGTTCGCAAACAGGTTTCGCACCCGCTTTCCGGAGAAGACGCTGAGCTACACCGGCGACCAGCTTGGCGAGCTGGTGCAGTCCGATCTGCGGATGAAGTATGTCTTTCCGATCCTGTTTCCGCTCGATCTGATCGTCATGCTGGCGCTGGCGGGCGCGATGGGCGCGGCGTCATCGCACTGGCTCAGCCGGATCTATCCGTCCGCGGCGTGGCTCGGCCTGGTCGTGCCGGCGGTGTACCTGCTCAGCGACCTGATCGAGGATTGTCTCCTGGCATGGCTGCTGCTGCACGGCGACCCGAATGCGGCGGCGCGGTCGGTCTCGATCCTGAAGGCGATCACGACGATCAAGCTGGTCGGCATCTTCGCCTCGATCGCGCTGACATTGGCTGCGTTCGTCGGATGGCTGTTCCACGGCGAGTCGCTTGCCATCTAAGGCGCGGCCGGCGGCCTACTGATACGTCGCGACGATATCCGACACGGCACGCTCGAGCTGCTGCGCGGTCGCGCACTGCCGCACCACGCTGCAGAAGGTCGCGTAGCGCGGCATCTCGGAATCGCCAAAACCCCAGACCATGCGGCCCTCGGGGTTGAGCCAGACCAGCCGTTTGGAGCGTTCGCCGATCCGGCGCAGGATGTCGGCGCGCGGATCGAGATTGTTGCTGCGGGCGTCGCCGAGCACGATCACCGTGGTCTGCGGCGTGATCGCGCTCATCCAGTTGTCCTCGAAATCGGCGAAGGAATTGCCGTAGTCGGACGAGCCGAAGCCGACCTTAGACATGATCTCCTTCATCGCCTCTTCCGGCGAGTTCGATTCCAGGATATCGCTGACCTCGATCAGGTGGCCCGAGAAGGCGAATGAGCGGACGTCGTCCACCGCCTCGTGCAGGCTGTGGATCAGGAGCAGGAAGAAGTCCGAGACGCGGGCGACCGAGCCCGAGACGTCGCACAGCGCGACGATCTTCGGACGGTCGCGATGCTTGCGCTTCCACGCGGTGAGGAAGGGGACGCCGCCCCAGGCCGCGTTCCGGCGCAGCGTGCGGCGGACGTCGAGATGACCGCGGCGCTGCCGCTTGCGCGGCTTGGAGTAGCGCTCACGCAGCCGGCGCGCGATCTGGCGGATCAGCGTGCGCATCTGCTCGACCTGCCGCGGCTCGATCCGCGCCAGCGGCGCGTTGCGCAGGATCTCGTTGCGCAAATTCTCCGCTTCCTCGCGCCCGTACAGCAGCAGGGCCTGCGAGACCGCATCGCGAACGGTGCCGCGCAGGCCGTTGAGCGCCTCCTGCAGCCGTTCGGCGAGCGCGGGATTGCGCGTGGTCAGGTCGTCGATGTCGTCGCGCAGGCGCTGGATCCCCATCGCATCGAGGATGCGGGTCTGGAAGATACCGCGCTGGGTGAAGTAGCGGATATCGGGCAGCGAGGCGGCGCCGGAGGCGTTGGCGATCGCGCTCGATATCGCGGAGCGATCCTGCGACAGCAGCATCTGCGCCAGCGGCCCGACATTCTCGCTGGCGGCGCCGCCCGCCGCATCGCCATGCTCGTCGGCCGACGGGTTGGCGCCGGATTCGCTGCCGTCGTCGGTCTTGCTCTGCTCGGCGTTCTCCTGCTGCGGTTCGGGCTGGCTGAAGAACAGATCGAAGCATTCGCCGAGCGCGCGCTTCTCGTCCTGCGTCTTGGCAAGCGTCAGCAGGAAGGTGTCGCGCAGGACGTCGCGGTCGGCAAAGCCGACCTGGGCGACCGCCCGCATCGCATCGATGCTTTCGGCGGGCGAGACCCGGACCCCGGCCCCCCGCGCCGCACGAAAGAAGCGATGCAGGTTCTCGCGCATGGTGATCTATCGGTAGAAAAAGTGATGTTCAGTCGATCTGGCGGCAGGCTCGCTGTACCACTCCCGCTTGCGGGGGAGGTCGTATCGCATCGAAAGATGCGATACGGGTGGGGGCTCTCTCCGCGAAATGACTCGTGGTGAAACCCCCACCCCAGCCCTCCCCCGCAGGCGGGAGAGGGGGCGCAGCTCGCTCTCGGCTATGGTTCGAACCAATCGCATGTTGGTCTAGCTGAACACGCCCTGGCGCGACGCCTTGGCGATGAAGGACGAAATCTGCGGCATCGCGGCCTCGATATCGGCCTCGTATTTCAGGAGCACGTTGAGCGTGTCCTTGACGATCTCGGTGTCGAGCTCGCCGGCCTGCAGCAGCACCAGCACGCGCGCCCAGTCGATCGCCTCGCTGACCGAGGGCAGCTTCTTCAGGTCGAGCGAGCGGATCTCGTGGATGAAACCGACCATCTGCTTGCGCAGGGTCTGCGAGATGCCGGGCACCCGGCTCTCGACGATGCGCTCCTCCAGCTTCTGCTCGGGGAAGCCGATGTGCAGATGCAGGCAGCGCCGCTTCAAGGCGTCGCCAAGATCGCGCTCGCTGTTCGAGGTCAGGATCACGGTCGGCGGCGCCACCGCGGAGACGGTGCCGAGCTCGGGGATCGTGACCTGGAAGTCCGAGAGGATTTCCAGCAGCAGCGATTCGAATTCGGCATCCGACTTGTCGATCTCGTCGATCAGCAGCACGCAGCCCGCGGGCTGCTCCAGCGCCTGCAACAGCGGCCGCGGCTCGACGAATTCCTTGGAGAAGAACACGTCGCCGAAGGTGTGGAGCTGGTCGAGCGCGGCGGCCAGCGACTGCGCACCGCCGAGCACCTCGCCGAGCTTGTCCTTCAGGATCTGGGTGTAGAGCAGTTGCTTGGCATATTTCCACTCATACAGCGCCTTGGCCTCGTCGAGGCCCTCATAGCATTGCAGGCGGATCATCTTCATGCCGCGCCATGCGGCGATCGCCTTCGCCAGCTCGGTCTTGCCGACGCCGGCAGGGCCCTCGACCAGGATCGGCTTCTCGATCTGCTGCGAGAGAAAGACCGCGGTCGCGATCTGCCGGCTCGCAATATAGCCTTGCGCGGCGAGGCCGCTTTCCACGGCCTCGATCGAGGCGGTGGGCCTGGTGTCAGCCACGAGGATCAGCTCCGAATTTGCCTTGAACTCGGACCTGTTCTGCGCCCGTTGCGGACAAAGCACAAGGCTCGTTTGGCCCGCAAAGGCATGAGGGCTAAAGGCTGGCGTTAGCGCAATGGTTCCGGGCTATTTCCGCCGAGCGCAATACGGTCGTTAGCGTGTAGTTCGAACCTCCCCTTGAAAAGGGGAGGTCGCTTTGCTCGCCAGAGCAAAGCGGGTGGGGATCTACTCTCTCCATCAACTCTGGCGTCTGCGGCTGACCCCCATCCCGACCTTCCCCCTTTCAGAGGGAAGGGGAAGAATCTCGTAGACCGGCTACCGTCAGCCCGCGCAGCTCTTCACGTATTCCTTGCGCTGCGGGCCAAGGATCTTCTGGTCGATCGCCTGCTTCAGGCAGTCCAGATGCGCATGCGCCATGCAGAGCTGCATCTGGTCGTGCCGGCTGCGAAACCGCCTCACCTCAGCGTGAGGCCGGTCGCGGCTTCAAGCTCGCCGATCGCCTGCGCGGCGTTCGCGACCTTGATCGTGGTCATGCCCATCTCGCGCGCCGGCTTCAAATTGACGCCGAGATCGTCGAGATAGACGCAGTTCTTCGGGTTCACCTGCAGCGTCTCCACCATCATCTGGTAGATCCGCGGGTCGGGCTTGCGCAGGCCGATCTTCGCGGACTCGATGACGTGGTCGAACAACGCCATCACCTCGGCGACGTAGAGCGTGCGTCCGCTGCGGCTGCCGATCGCGTTCGCCGGCAGATTGTTGGTGATGCAGCCGGTCTTGAATTGCGCCTTGATGCGCTTCAGCGCCTCGACCATCTCGGGGCGCAGGTCGCCGGAGAGCAGCGGCAGCACGTCCTTGCCGCGCACCTCGGCGCCGAGCGCCTTCGATTCCGTCGCGAACAGCGCGTCGAACGCGTCGATATCGATCTCGGCGCGCTCGAACTTGGCCCAGGCGTTCTCGAGATGGTTGGCGGCGTTGGTGCGGCGGATGATGTCGATCGGCAGGCCGCGCTCGGTCTCATAGCGTGCGAATGCCTCGAACGGCGAGGTGGTCAACACGCCGCCGAAATCCCAGATCACTGCCTCGATCATCAAAGTCTCGATCATCAAAGTCCTGCCCGTTGCAAAGCGGCGGCTTCGCCTCGGATCGTCCGGCCGATTGCAGGACAACAGGGAAACGCGCGTTCAGCCTTCTTTATTGGAATTGCCGTCGATCAGGCAAGCCGCCAGTTCGCGGCAAAATCCGCCACGCGGAACGGGCTCACCAGACCATCGGCACCAGCCGATAACGCACCCGCGCGAGATATTCGGCATAGCCGTCGAGCTCGGCGGTCAGCATCCGCTCCTCCATCAGCGACCGCAAGCCGAGCAGCGCCGCCATCACAGGCACGATGGCAAGGCCATACCAGGATCCCAGCAGCAGCGGCGTCCCGACATAGGTCAGGAGGCCGCTGGCATAGATCGGATGCCGCACATAGGCGTAAGGTCCAGTGGTCACCGCAGCATGCCCGCGCTCGCGCTGGATCTTCACGACCGGCGCGGCGTAGCTGTTTTCCCGGTAGGTCCGGTAGACGATGTAGAACGATGCCGCGATCATCACGGCGCCGGCGCATTGCAACCAAAAGGGCACGAGCGATGTCTGGTAGCGGACTGCATCGAACGCCATCAGCGGCAGCCATGTCAGCCACAGCAGCGGCATGATCGTCGTGATGACGCGATCCCATCCGGCCTGGCCGCGCGCGGTGCGCCGCTCCGCCAGCAACCCCGGATCGTGCCGAGCGAGCCAGGCCTCGGTGATCAGCCCACCGATCGTGATCTCGAGCAGGAACACCCAAGCGCCGGCCCATCGCAGCGTGCCGGCCGCGAGAAACAGGAACGTGCCGAGGCCCACACAAGTGAAGGCGACGCGGCGCAGATTGACGCGAGGGGGATTGCCGTTCTCGTTCATGTTGCTCTCCGGCGAACGGCAACGGCCGCGCCGCCGGATCGGGCGGGCCGTTGCGTGCGCGGTTGCGGATCGCGGCCTGCTCGGCGCGCAAAGCCGATTACGATCTGCGGGTCCAGTTTCGCGCCTGTCCGGAATAGACCTTGCTCGGCAGCGCGCGCGCCGTGGGATCGAGCAGGATCTTCATCGCAGTGTTGAGCCGCTCCTCCGAATGCGGTGAGCCATCATGGCGCATCTGCTGCGGAGCCCCGGGGCCCTGCGGCGGCGCCAGATAGGTCGGCGTTGTCGGCGGAGTGGGGGTGGTGGCGATCTTCGGACGGGCGACAACAGCTGCCTCCATCGGGCGCCGCGCCTGGGCCATGCGTGACGCTGCGGAAGGTGCTTCCGCCGGCGGCGGCGAGGCGGCGCTGTCGGATCCGGATTTGCGGGGCGGTCTTGCCATGGCATCGGCTCCATAGGTTCGGTGATGACGACGACGTCAGGACTTGTCTTCGTCGGATGTGGTGCGTTTGGCGATGATCGGGTTGCGGTCGCTGATCGCGGCGATCAGCGAGGCGTGGCTCACGACTGACGACACGACGATCTTGCCGGATGGCTCGATCCGGCGACCGTTCTGCTGCTGTTGCTGTGGGCTCCTGGCGGTGGATTTCTGCATCATGTCGGCCTCCTCGAAGGTGGGGTGGGGCCCGACAGCGCCGGGCCCCGAGTTTGGCGATCAGATGCCGAAGGCGCCGAGGACACCCGGCAGCGCCTGCGCGACGCCGCCGAGGATTTCTCCCCAGCCCTGCGGGTTGACCGACCCGTTGGTCGCCACGTCGGCAATCCGCTTCGGACCGCGCTCGATGCCCTCACACTGGATCGGGCTACGCACGCTGCCGAAGGTCTCAAAGTCGTTCCTTGCGTACATGTTCAGCTCCTTCTTTCGGTTTGAATTGACGGCAACTACGGGAGGTGGGCACCGACCGGGGCAGCCGTCGCTGGACGTCGCCCAGGGGATCGCTCATCGCGTCGATCCCCCGGACCACGTGACGCATTCGCGCCACGTTCTGATCTCCTCCGGACGCAGAGGAGCAATCGCGTCAATAGACCTGCCACTGCCGCAGCGGTCCGACCGCCACCGGCACCACGTCGCTCACGTCGATCGTGTACTGATAGACTTCGCGCGCCTGGGTCAGGACCTGGGTCGGATTGAAGAAGCGGTAAGTCACGTCGTGACAAACCGAGTCCGGGCGGCAGATGACGCTCTGGTCGACCTCGACGGTGTCGAGCCGCAAGCCCTTCTTGGCGACGTCGGTGAAGATCTTCCGCGTGTTGTAGGCATTCATCGCGGAATAGTTCAGCGCGCGATCCTGCGGCGAGAGGCCGACATTGCGGAACTCGTTGTAGATCCGTTCGAGGAAGCCTTCCGCGCCGGCCGGCCAGGTGTCGGGATCGGGTCCGAAGAGCGTGTAGAGATCCCACTGGTAGAAGCCGCGCCAGTCGGTCACCAGCGTCGGCACGACGGTCCCGTTCAGGAGCTTGGTCGTGTTGGCGCTGTCGACCCAGCCGGCCATCGAAATCCGCGCAACACCGCCGCGCGGCGGGAAAGCCGGGGGCGTGGTCGGTGGCGTATCGTCGCCGCCGCGCGCTGCCGGTACCACGGTTCGGGTGTTCGATGGATCGTCATGCGAGACCTCCTGATGCCAGAGCGCCAGGATCAGCGCGGCGAAGAATCCGAGACCGAACACATCGAGCGGCTTGACCGCATAGATCGGGATCGAGTCGATCGTCATCGTCCAGATGATGGCATCGGCATCCGGGAAGTTGTTGCCCGAGCCGCTCGGCGTCGCGCTTTCGCCTTCGGCCTGGTTCAACAGATAGCGCGCCATGATCGCCGGATTGTACGGCGCCGAGGTATCGCCGGAGCGGTCGCGCTCCGGTCCGAACGCCGGATCGCCGCGTCCGATCAGGCTGTCGCGCCAATTGGCGATGGCCTGCACGAAGTAGTCGAGGCGGGCCTCCTTGCCGAAATCGTAGAACAGCCGGCCGATCGGGAACGCGAGCTGTCCGGTGGATTCCGCCGCGGCGCCCTGCGGACGCATGCCGCCGCCACAGCCGCAGCTCTTCTCGCTGGTACGAACCGCTGGGGCTTCGTACATCGGCAGCGCCTGCGGCATCGCGACGGGAAGCGCGTTGCTCGGCATCAGCGCAGGCAGCTGCTGCGGCTGCAGCCAGGCCTGCGGCATCATGCCGGCCGCCGGCATCGCCATCTGCGGCATCATCATCGGCGGCATGACCATCTGCGGCGCCGGCGTCGGCATCCAGACCATGTCGCCGCCCGCGTGGGGGGCGTGATACGGATACGGCGCCGGCGCCGCGATCGGCGCGACGGCGACGCCGTGATCAACGGCCGCGGCGATGGCCGCAGGCGCTGCGGGCGCAGCAGGCTGCGCTTCGCTTGGCATGATCCCGGCGCTGCTGCGCAGGACCGAGCCGTCCGGCCCGAATATGCGCGGAGCCGATGGTGCAGACATTGCTGATAGATCTCCCATGGAACCCTCTCTGGTTGCAGTTGGCTGAGCGGCGGATGACGGTTGGACGAAAGGGCGCGCGGACACTCCCCGGAAACGGGGAGTCGCGGCCGTGGCACCCGACGGCATGACGGCGTCCGCCTGCTCGCCAAGCAGGGCGGCGACAGCCGCGGGAATATCGAGCCGTCCGGCGAGGCAGCGCGAGGCGCTGCCGTCGCTGCGGCAGGGCACCGCGCTTTCGAGCAGCGCGGCACGGACGGCTTGCGGATCGGCCTTGCGTCCGGTCTGGCGCAGGCATGAGAGCAGCAGGGCGACGACGCCGCTGACGATCGGCGCCGCGAAACTCGTTCCGGAGCGCAGGCTGATATTGCGGACCGGCGAGGCGCCGGCGATGTTTTCGCCCGGCGCGAGGATGCCGTTCTCGAGATAGGCGTCGCCGAAATTGCTGAAGGGCAGCGGATTGCCGGCCGGATCGCACGCGCCGACCGCAAGCACCGAAGCGAGGCTGCCCGGCACCTGGACGCAGCGGCATCCGTCATTGCCGGCGGCGGCGACGATCAGCTTGCCGGCGCGTTCGCAAGCGCGGACCGCGTCGACCAGAATGCGGTCGGCTTGGCCGGTCGCGGATTGCTGGCCGCTGCTGATATTGATGACGTCGGCGCCGGCGGCGAGCGCCTGGTTGATCGCGAGCGCCAGGGTGCTTTGCGACGACGGCTCGATCTGCCCGGCGACATTCTCGCGATAGATCGAGAACACGGTCGCGCTGCAATTCGGCGCGACGCCGAGCACCGGGCTGCCGGGCGTGCCCATCAGCACGCTCGTGACATGCGTGCCGTGCTCGGACTGGATCATCGGCGAAGCCGGTGCGACGAACTCGCCGCCCCTGGCGACGCGGGCCTGCCTGAGCGAAGGATGATTGAAATCGACGGGGCCGTCGATGATCGCGATCTTGACCGCGGGGTCGCCGCCCGACGTTCTCTGCCATAAGGCAGCCAGACCAGCGATATCGGCAACTGGATTCATGAAATCAATCCCGACTGATCAGCCGCAAATCCGTGCAGCCGATCCGTCTTCCGCGACAATTTGCTCTCACGCAGCGAACCACATGTCGTTGCGTTGGTGCAGTTGTGGCAGCTGTGACGCGAAAGGCCTATTCACCGCGGTGGATCAGAAAGGATCGAGCCGGCGATACGGATCGATCGGTCGATGAGATCGATCCTGCCTCTCGAACGATCGATCGAAGGGTTTAGTCGAGACCGATCTCACCGCACCATTGTGCGTGCCAGGGCAGACATGCGCTTGCATCTGCGCGCCGGTGCGCGAACGCGACCCGCGCGTCGGGCGAACACGGAATTCAGGATGTCGGTGTCAGTCGAGCTCGCGGGCCCGATCGGGGATCGCTGCCGATGATGCGATCCACGGTGCTTCGCGCACCCGTCGCATCGCCTGCGCCCGGCGCGGCAGGCCGAGCTTCTGCAGCACGTGATGGACGTGGTGCTTGACCGTCGCAAGACTGAGATTGAGATCGCGCGCGATCTCCTTGTTCGACAGGCCGTGTCCGATCAGCTTGAGAACCTCGCTTTCGCGGCGCGTCAGCCCCTGGTCCGCGTCGATCGTATCCGCTTGACGTTCCATGCAGAACAGCGCGCGCAGCAGGCCGCCGGAAATCTCGGCGCTGCAGGCGAGCCGCCCCGATGCCACATCCGACAGCGCCCGGCAGAGCTCATCGAAGCTGGCGTTCCGGGAAATGTAGCCGCTGAATCCGGCCCGGCCGCAGCGGACCACGTCGCGCCGGTCCTCGTTGAGGCCGAGCGCCACCAGTGCGACATCCGCATGGTCGCTCGCAATCGCACGCACTTCGTCGAGATCGATGCCCTGTGTGACGTCGATCAGAATGACATTCACACTGTCGGTCTCGAGGGTCTCGCGCAGGCCGGCGAGATCGGACACCGCCGCCGCAATCGCAAACTCGGCGTGGTTCTGGAAACTCGAGGTAAGCCCCTCGCTGAACAGCCTGATCGGCGTGACGACCGCTATCCTCATCATTATCCTCTAACTCAACGAAATGACGGATGGAGCGCCGTGTTGAGATCTACGGCGCCGGCATCCAGAAAAGTCATAAAGGTAAGTATGCGATATGCTGCCGGAGGTTGTATGATTGCCGGATCGAAATTACGGCGCTGATGCGGGCAATCAAGAGACGCAGTTCACATTCGAACGTCACCCGCGCGCCGGACGCGCGATTCGATGTGTGCGTATGGCGACAAGACGGCGATGTGTGGCGCGTGAACGCAATGGCGCTGCAGGATTCCGGCGGCGACTTCAACGTCGTAGAGATCGACGCGTAGATATTTAGACAATTGACGCGCGCAGGTCTGGATGCTCTGTACAATATTGCGTGTTCTCCAGAGCCCGGTGCGAGCGACGCAATGCCGCGCCTCGGATAGGCTCGATTCAGCAGCAGACCGACGGGGTTTCATGACGAGCGTGATTCGAGCGACAGCTTTTCTGACCCTGTTGGTGGCGACGCCGGCGCTGGCCATCGTCGGCGGCGGCGCGCCGTCGACGGATGGCGTTGCGCGCTCCGTCGTCACCATCGTCGGCTCGCGCGGCAATTTCTGCACCGGCGCGCTGATCGCGCCGAAGGTCGTGCTGACCGCGGCGCATTGCGTGCAGCCCGGCGCCGATTACAAGATCGTCGAATATGGCGCGGACAGGCAGCCGACGCTGCAGGACGTCAGGACGGTTGCGATCCATCCCGGCTTTCGGATGCAGGCGATGACCAATCATGTCGCCACCGCCGACGTCGCGCTGCTGCAGCTCGCGGCGCCGGCCGCAGGCAAGGCACCGGCCGCGCTCGGCATGCCAAACATTCCGATCCAGGTCGGCGGCCGCTTCACCATCGCGGGCGTCGGCGTCACCGTGCGCGGTGACGGCAAAAGCGGTGGCGCTACCCGCGTCGCCGGCCTGATCGCGAGCGGCAAGCCCGGCACGTTGCAGATCCGTCTCGTCGATCCGGTCGGGCAGGGTTTGCGCGAAGGGCTCGGGGCCTGCACCGGCGATTCCGGCGCGCCGGTGTTCGAGAACAAGCAGGGCGGCCCCGCCATCGTCGGCGTGGTGAGTTGGTCCACCGGGCCGAACGGCGCCGCCGGCTGCGGCGGCATCACCGGCGTGACGCCGCTGACACTCTATCGCGACTGGGTGATGCAGACCGCGCGGCAGTGGGGTGCGAGCTTTTAAAGTCACCTCGCCCCGCTTGCGGGGAGAGGTCGGATCGCATCGTGAGATGCGATCCGGGTGAGGGGGTACAGGTCTTTCGTCTGGTACCGCCTCGCGGAGAGAGCCCCTCACCCCGACCCTCTCCCCGTAAGAACGGGGAGAGGGAGTGAAGCCTAATGCCCCGCGGCCTTGTTCGCGGCGGCGTTGTTCAGCACGATCAGGCCGTCGACGGCGACGCCGAGCTTGCTGTTGATCAGGAACGGGTTGACGTCGATCGAGGCAATGCGGCCATTGGCGTCTGCCATCAGGTTGGAAAGACCGACCAGCGCCTTCACCGCCGACGGCTCGTGCAGCGCGGGCTTGCCGCGGTAGCCCTTCATCTTGACCCCGGCCTTGGTCCTGGCGATCAGCTCCTTCGCCTCGGCGGCGTCGAGCGGCGCGCCGGCGAGGGCGACGTCCTTCATCAGCTCGATATCGACGCCGCCGGTGCCGAACAGCACGACGGGGCCCATCTCGGCGTCGAGCGAGGCACCGACCACGAGCTCGAGGTCGGCCTTGACCTGCTGTGCGATCAGGATGCCCTCGAGCTTCGGCTTGCCCTTCAGCTTCTTCACCCGCGCGGTGATGTCGTTGAACGCCTTCTTCACCTCGGCCGCACTGGCGAGATTCAGCACCACGCCGCCGATATCGGATTTGTGCAGGATGTCGGGGCTGACCACCTTGGCGACCACCGGGAAGCCGATTTTCTTGGCGATCTTCACGGCCCCCGCCGCGGTCTGCGCGACCTCTTCCTTTGAGATCGGGATGCCATAGGCCTTGAGCAGCTTCTTCGAGGCGACCTCATCGAGTGCGGCGGCATTGTTGGCGGCCTTAAGCGTCTTCTCCAGCACCGCGCGCGCCGATGCCTTCGAGCTCGACGCGATATCGGGTACTTCCTTGCGCAGGCCGGCATATTCGATCAGCGACTTGATCGCGCCGACCGCGCGGTCGAGGCCCTGCATGACGGCGATATCGGGCAGCGACTTGCGCAGCCCCTTGGTGAACTCGGTGAAGCCGATCGACATCGCGCTGATATAGATCACCGGCTTGTTGGCCTGGCCCGCCATCTCGTTGACGATGCGCAAATTGCGCTCGCGCAGCTCGTGCGGCGCCTTCGGCAGCTCGGCATCGATGATGACGATGTCGGTGTCGGGATCGTCGATCATGATCTTGATCGACTTCATGTAGACGGAGGGATCGACCACCGCGGCAAAGCCGGCGTCGAGCGGGTTGCCGACGATGCTGCCGGGGCCGAGCATTTTTGCCAGCTGCTCCGAGGCGTTCGGGCTCAGCGGCGCAAAATTCAGCCCGGCGGAATAGAACGCGTCGATCAAAAGCCCGCGCTTGCCGCCCGACAGCGACACCGCCGCGAGGCGATTGCCCTTCGGCGGATCGGCATGGACGAAGCACTCGGTGGCCTCGATCAATTCATCCAGTCCGCGCACCCGGATCACGCCTTCGCGGGTCGAGATCGCATCGAAGGTCTCGATCGAGCCGGCGAGCGCGCCGGTATGCGCCATCGCCGCGGCGCGGCCGCCTTCGGAGGCGCCGAGCTTGAGCGCGATCACCGGCTTGCCGGCGGCGCGCGCGGCCTTGCAGGCATCGCGGAACACTTTTGTGTTCCTGACGCCTTCGAGATAGACCACGATGACGCGGATGCTCGGATCGGCGGCGAAATAGCTCATCAGGTCCGGGGTCTCGAGCCCGGATTCGTTGCCGGTCGTGACCATGTAGCCGACGCCGACGCCGCGATCCTCCAGCGCCTGGCGGATCGCCATCACGATCGCGCCGGATTGGCCGGCGATCGCCACCGCGCCCTGCTCCATGGTGACGATGCGGTCGTCGATATTGGTGAACAGGTTCTCGCCGGCGCTGAGATTGCCGAGGCAATTCGGGCCGGTGACGGCAAGTCCGGTCTCCTTGATCGCCTGCTTCAGCTCGACCGCGAGCCGCTGGCTCTCTTCATCCTGCAATTCGCTGAAGCCGGAGGTGACGATGGTCGCCGAGCGCGCGCCGGCCGCGGCCGCGTCGCGGATCACCTGTACCGCAAACCGGGCCGGCACCAGCACCAGCACATGGTCGGGTTTTTCGGGAAGGCTGGCGAAGTCCTTGTAGCAGGTGACGCCCCAGATCGCTTCGCGCTTGGCGTTGATTGGATAGAGGCCGCCGGCGTAGCCGTATTTGACCAGATTGTTCCAGATCCGTTCGGCGTAATTGCCGGGCTTGTCGGTAGCACCGACCAGCACGATGTTGCGCGGATGCAGCATCGCGTGGATGCTCTTGACGATATCGCTGGCGTCAGCGGGCGGCGCCCATTTGTGGGACACATGAGACGCGGTGCTTGCGAAAGCTTCCATGGAGCCTGCCCTTATCCTTGTTGTCTTTGTTTCCTCTGGACGGCGGATCACCGTGAGGCGCGCGATTTTTCATTGTTTTTATGGCGAGGGAAAGGGGGTAGCAACTCATGCTGGCGCAGGTCAGGGCACCGCGCGCAATATCCCGGCAGGCGCAAAATTGATGCGTATCAGGAACCCGATTCGCGCGGGCGCGAATCCGTTTCGACCAAAGTCGCGTGCAACAGATAACGCTCGGGCCCCGATGTCAGCGCGTCGAACGGCCAGCAGGTCGATAGCACCAGTTCACGTCGGTCGGTGAGCGGATCGACCCCCGATTGATCGAAGCGGACCACCGAACTGCGATCGGCCCGATAGCGAAACATCTTGCCGTCGCTTCGCGTGACGTCGATCTCGTCACCGATTGTGACATCCCTGAGAAAGCGAAAATGCGTGTCGCGGTGTGCGGAATAGACCGCCACGCCCCGCTCGCCGGCATCGACGGTCTGTTCGACATGGCCGGGGCCGAACGCCAGCGCCTGGCCGCTGCTGCCGGCAAGTGCAATCGCGGAAGCGTGCAGGCGCTTCACCTCGATCCGCGCCACCGGCCAGGTGTCGGCCCAGCTCCACGGCTTCACCGGCTGGCCGGTCGCGATGCTCTGTGCGAAGGCGTGTTCCAGCAGGACCTGCGCGAGCAGCGCCTTGGCGTGGATATAGGCGCCCTGGCCGAACAGGATCAGGCCGATGAGGGCGAAGGCGAGGGATGGGATGAAGCGGGGCATTGTTGCGCCTGTTGCTGTCATTCCGGGATGGTCCGAAGGACCAGACCCGGAATCTCGAGATTCCGGGTTCGATGCTGCGCATCGCCCCGGAATGACATTGCGGGTTGGAAAAGAGTGGCGCGCGCGGCCCTTGGGGGACGGGTGGAAGGCCGCGCGCGCTCTTGAAGGAGGAGGTTGGGGGGCACCTCCTCCTTTCTTCCGACGTCATTGGGGCGACGTCTGACGCCGGTTGAACACCAGGAGGAGAAGGCTGACCGTGAGCAGGATCACGCCCGCGATCATTTTCAACTCCGCATCGGTCGCGGTCTTCGGCAGCTGGATCGTGCCGGGAGCTTGCGTCGCGACCGGTGACCGCTTCAGCGCAGCGAGCTGCACCTTGCCGTCGCCACCGTCGGCGCGCCGCTCGCCCGGTACAGCCGGCAGACTCGGACGCTCTCCGAACAGCTTCGCGAAATCCCAGCCAGCGGGCAGGTTGAGCGGGAGTTCGCTCAACTTCAGCGGCTCGCCTTCGGGGCGGCTCGGCGTCTTGTCGACCGCGACAAGGCTGGTCAGCCGCGTCACGAGCTGATGCTCCAGCGCCAGCGCGAGGATGGTCTTGTCGGCTTCCTCGGGGCTCTCCTGTCGCGTGGTGCGCGCCACCTCGGCATCGGCGATCTTGCGGCGCGCCCACAGTTTCGACAGGCCCTTGCCTTCGGCGGCATTCGCGAGCGGCAGCGTCACGCTCCACGGGCGGTCGCCGATGCGGCCTTTGATCTCGACCGATCCGGCAAGCTTGTCGAGCTTGGCGGCCAGCACCAGCGGCTCGTCGCGATAGACGTCGGGCAGCGCCGACGGCGTCAGGTCGGCCGTCGCCTCGGAGAATTTCGCCGAGAGGCTCGTCACCGCCGGGTTCTCCAGCTTGGCGAACAGGCCGCGCATGCGCTCGTCGACCTGCTCGACCGAGCCGATATGGGTGAAGGTGCCGCGGCCGAGTTCGGCGGCGCGCGTCATCAGATAGGTGTTCGGCGCCGAGCCGATGCCGACCATGAATACCCGCGAGCGGCCGCGCAGCGCGCTGATGGTCTCGAACAATTGCTGCTCGTTGCCGACGGCGCCGTCGGTCAGGAACACGACCTGGCGGACGTAATTGGCGTCGTCATGGTTGGTGTCTGACAGCGCCGCGCGCATCGCCGGCACCATCTCGGTGCCGCCGCGGGCCTGCAGCGCGCTGACGAACGCCGTCGCATTGCCGATATTGGCGCTGTTTGCCGCGACCGGCGACGAGAACAGCGTGTCCATGGTGTCGTCGAAGCGAATCACGTTGAAGCGGTCGGCCGGCTGCAAGCGGCCGAGCGCGTAAGTCAGGCTCGCCTTGGCCTGGATGATCGAGGTGCCGCCCATCGAGCCGGAATTGTCGATCACGAAGATCACTTCGCGCGGCAACGGCTTCTGTTGCGCCTGCTCGACCGACGGCGGGATGACGAGGGCGAGCAGATAGTCGGAATTGCCGACATGCTCGCGGAACAGCCCGACCGATGGCGCCTTCTCGGCGGCCGGCTTCCACGTCAGCTCGAAATCACGATCGGCCGGCACCGGGCCTTCGGCGAGCTTGACGATGCGCGTGGTGCTGTCGGGACTCTCGATCCTGACCTGGTGGAAATGGCTCTTCACCTCGCCGAGCGGGAAGCCGGCGTTGAGGTGCACGGTGATGTTGGTCGGATTGACCGGCGCATTCTCCGCCGGATCGAGCACTTCGCTCGCAATGCGGTCGCGGTCCGGCACGGGATCGGTTGACGTGGCGCCCCAGCCGTTGCCGTCGGCGCGAAGGTCGACGCTCTGCACCACCGGACGCGGATTGTAGCGCGGGCCGACCACCATCGGCACCCGCAGCGAGAATTCGCTGCCGTTCTGCTGCACCGGCTCCTGATACTCGATCTGCACCAGCACGGTTTCGCCGGGGCCGATATTGGCCACGGAGTTGGTGAAGATGTTTGGCCGCTCCTGTTCGGTGAGCGCGGCCTTCTGGCCGTTCTGCTTGGCCTGCTCATAGATGGCGCGAGCCTGCTGTCGCTCCTTGATGTCGCCGACCACGACGCGGTCGCCGACCACCATCTTCAGCGTGTCGACCGCGCCGCCAGCCGGCAGCGGATAGATATAGGTCGCCTCCACCCACTCCTTGGTCGGGTTGCGGAAGATCTGCGTGACGCGGACGCGGACGGTCGGGCCCGACACGGTGAGGTCGACATCGACGCCGAGCCTGAGTGCATCCCTGTAGCCATCGTCGGTCTTGAACAGCAGCGAGCCGGAGCGCGCATCTGATGGCCGCAGCACCGCCTGTCGCGGCAGTTCGGCCGACCACACCGGATCGAAGCTCACGAACAAAGCCGCAAAACCGATCACCAGCGCGGCCACACCTTCCACCAGGAAGAACAGCGCAATGCGCATCCTGCGCGACAGGCGGATCTGCGGGCTGCTCTCACATGCATCGTAAATCGTCATTTTCGTCACTCCCGAGCGAGGCTTTCGCTGCCTCGCGATCATGGAGAACGGCGGCTTTGGCGCGAGCAGAATGATCGGCAATGATTGGCCGCCGTCCGGCGCGGCCCGCCGCCGCGGGAGGCGGGTTTGTGCGGTTTTGTGATGGGTTGTGCGGTCTGCTAGACTGCGCGGAATCAAGGGGAACCGGGCAGGAATCTGGATGCCGACGCCTGACAAGCAGCTGTCCGCCGAGCAGAGCCGGCAGGTCGCGGAGACCATCCGCGAGGAAATCGCCCGCCGCCGAATCTCGCGGCAGGCGCTGGCCGAGCAGGCGAAGCTGAGCCTTTCGACGCTGGAAAAAGTGCTCGGCGGCCGCCGCCCGTTCACGCTGGCGACCACGGTGCGGCTGGAGCAGGCGCTGGGTGTGTCCTTGCGCAAGCTGCCGGAGACGATCACGGTGGCCGCACCCGCCATTGGCGGGATCGCGCCCGACAGCCTCGGATCCTATTCCCGCCGCGCGGTGGCGCGGATCGAAGGGACCTACATCACGGTGCGTCCGTCGTTCGGCGAGCAGGGCGCGCTCTATGCCTATCGGACGGAGATCACCTGGGACGAGGCGTCCTCATCGCTCGGCTTCCGCGAAGGCGAGCGGCAGGACGCCGACTATACGCAGTACGGCGAAGTCGCGGTGCCCAATGAATCCGGCTTCGTCTACCTCGTCACCAACAGGCACGGCCAGCATCGCGTGATCACGGTGTCGCGCCCGCGCAATTCCGGCGAGATGTACGGCATCATCACGACACTGCTCGCCGGCCGCGGCTCGCTGCTGACGCCGGTCGCCGCGCCGATCGCGTTCCTGCCGGTGAAGAACGTGCCCAAGCCCAGCCTCGGCCGGGTGTCGGCGGATGATGCGAACTACGCCGCCTATCGCGAGCATCTGCGTCGGACGATCGATGAGCCGTTCGCGATTTTCTTGCCGGGCTAGCCACAGGTTTCGTCGGTCGTTGCTGCGCAACTATCCACGTCGCGCTGCCAGTTCCGTCATCCTGAGGTGCGAGCGGAGCGAGCCTCGAAGGATGCACGGCCACCGGCCGGGCCGTCGACCCTTCGAGACGCGCGCAAGGGCGCGCTCCTCAGGGTGACGGTGAGATAGCTTGCGCGTCACTCGGCTTGGCTTCACCCGCGATCCGCAAAAACAGCGAAGCCGCCCGGATGGGCGGCTTCGCGATACTTAGTGCTAGCTGTTCGTGCTGCTGGCGCTAGCCGCCGGTCTCGGCGCTGATGATGTCGCCGAACAGCTCCCACTGTCCATTTTTGAACTGCATCATCTTGAGCTGCTCGACCGGCGCGAAGTCGGTCGCGCTGGTGTTGATCCGGATGCCGGGGATCAGCGTGTCGGGCGCAAAATCCTTCAGGCTGGCGGCCTGCTTCATCACGTTCTCACGCGTCAGGTTGTCACCGGCCTGCTTCAGCACCTGCACCATGGTCTGGGCCGCGGCGTAGCCATAGACGAGATTGGCGTCGGCGAGGTTGGCGCCCGGCATGTACTTCTCGGCGAAGGCCATGAACTTCTTCATGCCCTCGTCATTCTTCCATTGCGGATCGGACGCGTCCTTCAGATAGCCGGCCGACAGCACGCCTTCCGAGGCCTCGAGCCCGGCAGGCTTCATGACCGCGCCGATCGAGATCGAGACGTCGGTCATCACCTGCATCGGCTTCCAGTGGAGCTCGGCGATCTTCTTGATCGCCTGCGCCGCGAATTTCGGCGTCGAGATGTTGACGAACACGTCGGCGCCGGTGTCCTTCAGCTTGACGATGTGAGAATCGATCGACGGTTCGGTGGTCTCGTAGCTCTCTTCGGCGACGATCTTGACGCTCGACTTGTCGAGGATCTCCTTCAAGCCGACCAGGTAATCCTTGCCGAAATCGTCATTGGCGTAGAAGATCGCGACCTTGGCATCCGGCTTGGCCTTCAGGATGTACTTGCCGAAGATCCGCGCCTCGACGCGATAGCTCGGCTGGAAACCCATGGTCCACGGGAAATCCTTCGGATCGTTCCACTTGCTGGCGCCGGTGGCGAGAAAGAGCTGCGGCACCTTCTTGGCGTTGTGATACTTCTGCACCGCGGTCTGGGTCGGTGTGCCCAGCGCGTTGAACACCAGGAAGACTTCGTCGCTCTCGATCAGCTTGCGGATCTGCTCCACGGTCTTCGGCGGCGAGTAGCCGTCGTCATAGGAGATCCAGTTGATCTTGCGGCCGTTGATGCCGCCCTGGTCGTTGATCATCTTGAAATAGGCTTCTTCGGTCTTGCCGATGACGCCGTAGGCGGAGGCGGGACCGCTATAGGCCTCGACATTGCCGATCTTGATCTCGGTGTCGGAGGCGCCGGTATCATATTTCTTTTGTGCAAAGGCGGCCTGGGTGGAGAGCAGGCAGAGCGCCGTGGCGGCTGCCAGCAGCGACAGTGTTGTTGTTTTCATAAAGGCAATTTCCTCGATTGATTTTGGTTAGGACTAACGCAACGAACCCGCAGCCGGTCCCGGCAGACGGCAACGGGGTAATCCTTGTCGCGGCGAATTCCGGAGCGCGCGGCGCGCGTCTGGCTCACGCCGCGGTATCGGTTGGCTTCGGCCGGCTGAATTGTTGCCGAAGCGTCGGCTTATGAATCTTGCCCGTCGCGTTCCGCGGCAGGACCTCGATGAATTCGATCAGGCGCGGGCACTTGAACCGCGCCAGATTGGCCTGGCAATGCGCGTGGACCTCGGCCGGGGTCAGCGAATGGCTTGGCTTTACGGCAATGATCGCCATGCCGACTTCGCCCCATTGCTCGTCGGGGATGCCGATGACAGCGGCCTCGGCGACGGCGGCCAATTGATGCAGCACGCTCTCGACCTCGGCCGGATAGACGTTCTCGCCGCCCGAGATGTACATGTCCTTCCAGCGGTCGACGATGTAGTAGAAGCCTTCCTCGTCGATCCGCGTGGCGTCGCCGGTGTGCAGCCAGCCGTCCGTGAAGGAGGAGGCATTGGCGTCCGGCCTGTTCCAGTAGCCCGGCGTGATGTTCGGACCCTTGACCCAGAGTTCGCCGAGCTCGCCGACTGCGGCGTCGCTGCCGTCGGGCCGCACGATGCGGACCTCGGTGTGCAGCACCGGCTTGCCGGACGAGCCGGCCTTGCGCGCAGCATCTTCGCGATCGAGCACCATCACCGCCGGCGACGTCTCGGTCATGCCGTAGCCCTGCTGCAGCGCCACGCCGCGCGCCTCCCAGGTCTTGAGCAACGGCACCGGCATCGGCGCGCCGCCGACGCCGCCGATGACGAGGCGGCTGAAATCCGCTGATGCGAAGGCCGGATGCTGCGCCATGAACTGGTAGATCGCGGGCACGCCGAAGAATACGTTGATGCCCTGCAAGGGATCGCCGATCAGCTTCAGTGCCTCGCCGGGATCGAAGGCGCGCATGATCAGCACAGTGCCGCCGGCATGCAGCACGGGGTTGGTGTAGCAATTCAGCCCGCCGGTGTGGAACAGCGGCAGCACCGTGAGCAGTACCGAGGCCGGCGAGATGTAGGCGGGGCCGCCGAGATTGACGCAATTCCAGAACGTCATTCCATGCGTGATGATCGCGCCCTTGGGCTGGCCCGTCGTCCCCGAGGTGTACATGATGGTCGAGATGTCATCGAGCATGACCTCCTCGAACCGTTCGAGCGGCGTGGCTGCCGCAATGCCGGCCTCATAGGCGCCGCCCGGGCCGAGCCTCACGGTCGCAGCGACATTGCAGAGCTTTGCCACCGCAAGCGCGGTCTCGGCGAGGTCGTCGTCGTGGATCATCACCTTCGGCGCGGCGTCGCCGGTGATGTAGCGCAGCTCGGGAACAGTGAGGCGGGTGTTGAGCGGCAGGAAGATCGCGCCGATCCGGAAGCAGGCGAACTGCACCTCCAGCGTATCAGTCGTGTTCAGCGCCAGCACCGCGACGCGGTCGCCGCGGGCGACCTTGAGCCCGTCGCGCAGCCAGGTAGCGAGCCGCGACACGCGGGCGTCGAGCTCCGCATAGCTGAAGCGGCGATCGCTGGCGAGATCGACAAGCGCCATCTTGTCCGGCGTGCGCCGGCGATGATGCGCGATCCAGTCGTAATAACGAACCGGCAAATTTCCCTCCTCCGGAACGGCAGTCTTGCGCCGCCTGTTCCTGGCTCAATTGATGCCATGAAATGGCAGTGGAGGCGGCGTATTAGGATACTGTCTTGCGTTTAGTGGCTGGCAAATCGCCGGACCGGACGCCGGCACCGATGGCAGCCACTCGACGCAAGTGAACCGGGAGAAATCCGGACATCGTCCGAGGGAAGAATCAACGGAGCACGCGGATGGCAAACCCGTTCTACACCGGCGAGCACGAGGCCTTTCGCGAGGTGATGCGGCGCTTTGTTGCCAGGGAAATCGAGCCTTATGCCCATCAATGGGACGAGGACGGCGAGTTTCCGCGCGAGCTCTATGCCAAGGCATCCGCGATCGGGCTGCTCGGCCTTGGCTTCCCGGAAGAGTATGGCGGCGTCGCCGCCGACCAGTTCATGAAGATCGTGGCCTCGCAGGAGCTGGCGCGGGCCGGCGCCGGCGGCGTCTCCTCGAGCCTGATGAGCCACACCATCGGCTCGCCGCCGATCGCGCGCGCCGCGCGGTCCGAGGTCAAGGCGCGGGTGCTGCCGGAGGTGCTCGCCGGCAAGAAGATCTCCGCGCTCGCGATCACCGAGCCGAGCGGCGGCTCCGATGTCGCGAACCTGCGCACCAAGGCACGGCGCGATGGCGATCATTATGTCGTCTCCGGCGAGAAGACCTTCATCACCTCGGGGATGCGGGCCGACTATCTGACGGTCGCGGTGCGCACCGGCGGCGAAGGTCCCGGCGGCGTCAGCCTGCTGTTGATCGAAGGCAATACGCCCGGTCTGTCCCGCACCAAGCTGAAGAAGATGGGCTGGTGGGCGTCGGATACCGCGACACTTCACTTCGACGAATGCCGCGTGCCGGTCGAGAACCTGATCGGCGAGGAAGGCCAGGGCTTCAAGATCATCATGCAGAACTTCAACAGCGAGCGCATGGGCATGGCGGCGAGTTGCACCGCCTATGCGCGCGTCTGCCTCGACGAGGCGGTCGCCTATGCCAAGGAGCGCAAGACGTTCGGCAAGCCGATCGCCCAGCACCAGGTGATCAGGCACAAGATCGTCGACATGGCACAGAAGGTCGCGGCCTCGCAGGCGATGCTGGAAATGCTGGCATGGCGGCTCGGCCAGGGCGAAAGCCCGGTCGCCGAGATCTGCATGATGAAGAACCAGGCGACGCAGACCATGGCGCACTGCGCCTCCGAGGCGGTGCAGATCTTCGGCGGCGCCGGCTTCATGCGCGGCATCAAGGTCGAGCGCATCTACCGCGAGGTCAAGGTCAACGCCATCGGCGGCGGCACCGAGGAGATCATGAAGGACCTCGCGAGCCGGCAGATGGGATTGTGATCGCGCTGGATAGGGCTGCGAGCGAGGAAACACCCTCCCCCTGAACTGTCTCTTATACACATCTCCGAGCCCACGAGACTTAGGAT
>NZ_JAQOSR010000149.1:0-23711 GCF_046718885.1 Bradyrhizobium sp. UFLA01-814
CGTATGTCCAGCAGAGTGTGAGGGTCTGTTAGGCATCTCCGCGTCCGCGATGCCGGGCTAATCACATCTCCGCCGAGTTCGAGATCGCGGACCGCCTGATCAACTTGGGCCCGGATTGCGCGAACGAGTTCGGCAACGAGGTCTGTGGCGGCGTCGCTCCGCAATGGGCCGCTCTGCGTCGAAGTCCGCGCGATCCTGATCACCGAAACCGATCAGGATCGTCATCGCGCTCGCCCATAGCGCTTTTCTACCAATTGATACAAAGGCCGGACTTTCCCGTATTTGCGAAGACTTCCCCGTATATGCGAAGGCGTCATCATCGAACGCAGCTTTGCGCCTTCGCCGACGGGGAGCGGCATTTTGATTCCTGTCGTGTCGCTCGGCCCATCTTCAGTCGGCACTACGCCGCGCCTGTGCAGCTTCGCTGAAGTCATCCTTCAATCGTCCATCAGTCACGTCGATTTGATGCGTCGTGCGAGGCGCGCAGGAACCTCTTCCTGAGGTTGCATTTGGTTGGATGCGAGAAAAACCGGGAACGTTCCGGTGTGGCTTTAGCGAGCCCTGTCGCAAGCAAACCAATCTAGGGAGCAACGCATGATGAACCTGAGAATCATTGGCGCGGCCGTGATAGTGGCGTCCGCAGTTTCGAGCCCCGCGTCGGCGCAAGCGGTCTTCTCCAACCCGGCCGCCTGTTCATCTCAGTTCGCCAACGCCAACTGCCTCAATAGAGGAGCCGGAAGCCCGTACGACAGCAGGCGAGGCTATTATCAGCGGCGAACCGCCTATCGCGAACCGGTGGGACCGGTGGGGGCCGCCGCCGGCGTGGCGGGCGCTGCCGTCGGAACAGCCGCGGCGATCGCGACCGCTCCCTTCAGCGGCTGGCGCAATTCCTACGCCGCATACAACACCTACGATCGACCCGCCGCATATGGCGACTACTACGCGTGGAACGGCGACTGGAACAGCTACGCCTCGCACAATGGGATCGTCTGCAGGCCCGGTACCACTTTCAAGGGGTCCGACGGACTCCAGCATCTCTGCCAATAGGCTTGTCTGCTCTCAGCCAGGCGGCCTGCAAGGGCCGCCTGGCTCATCTCCTGTCGGTCGCGGCGACATCGGCGGCGCGGCCGAAGGTCGCGTTCGCGCGCGAGTTGTCAGCGCATCGATTGCCGATTACGGAAGCATCAAGGGGATGGTGCCCAGGGGCGGGATCGAACCATCCGACTTCGCCCTCCGGGCTACGCCGGGACGAGCGCCTGCGTGGAGCGATTGCAGATTACGGTAGCGTCAAGGGGATGGTGCGCCACCCAGAATAAAACAATGAACTCTTATATCATTGAAATTACACTATAATTTACGGCTCATCCTCTCGAAATTCAGAACCACTCTGCAGCTGCGGCAGGTTACGGGCGCTCGGAAGCCCCCTGCCTAAATGGCGCGTCGGCGGTGAAGGCATTCCGGAGGGCGGTGAAACGCGGTTCATCGGCTGGATCTCCGACAACGCGGAGCGACAGTTAATCGCAATAATCGTCGCGTCTGGCAGTATTTCGCGTATCGCTCCCTGTTACAGTGCCTCCAGTTTCTTTTTTGATCGCCTCAAGTCTCTTATCGGCCGTTATCTTTCGAATGAGCACGAAAAGACGAGCGACCACCCAAACGGGATGCCGCCCCGGAAAGGCGTGACATGAACGGAGATCCGGACCCGGTATTGACCGCCGCTCGGGACAAACTTGCAGAGCGATCCGATTGTGTGAGGGTACGAGGCGCGCGCGAAAACAATCTGAAGAATGTCGACGTCGACATTCCACGCGACGCATTCGTGGTGTTTACGGGCATATCCGGATCCGGCAAGTCATCGCTCGCATTCGGCACTCTCTATGCCGAGGCGCAGCGCCGCTACCTGGAATCGGTCGCCCCCTATGCACGCCGGTTGATCGACCAGGCCGGCGTTCCGGACGTGACCTCGATCGACGGATTGCCGCCGGCAGTTGCCTTGCAGCAGCAGCGGAGTTCGCCGAATGCGCGCTCGTCGGTCGGCAGCGTGACGACACTGTCGAGCCTGGTGCGGATGCTCTATTCCCGCGCCGGCGAGTATCCGCGGAATCAGCCGATGCTCTATGCCGAGGATTTCTCGCCGAACACCGTCGAAGGGGCCTGCCCCACCTGCCATGGACTCGGCCGGATCTACGACGCGACCGAGAAAACGATGGTGCCGGACAGCTCGCTGACGATTCGCGAGCGCGCAATCGCCGCCTGGCCGCCCGCATGGCACGGACAGAATCTTCGCGATATTCTGGTGTCGCTTGGCTACGACGTGGACACGCCCTGGCGCCATCTGCCGAAAAAGGACCGCGACTGGATTCTGTTCACGGACGAGCAACCGACCGTGCCGGTGTATGCAGGCCTTACGCCGCAGCAAACGCGCGTCGCGATCAAGCGCGGCTTTGAACCGAGCTATCAGGGCACGTTCACGGGTGCCCGGCGCTATGTGCTGGATACGTTCGCCAACACAAAAAGCCCCTTGATGAAAAAGCGTGTCACGCAGTTCATCATCGGCCAGGAATGCCCGACCTGCCACGGCAAGCGGCTGACGCGCGCGGCACTGTCGGTGAAATTCAAAGGGCTCGATATTTCCGAATTCGGGAAGCTGTCGTTCTTGAAACTGGCGGAATTGCTGACGCCCGTTGCGCGCGGCGAGCAGACGGGCGCGCAAGAATACTCGCACGCCGGCGTCCTCGACAAGAAGGCGCGTAGTGCTGCGATCGAGCGCCGGGTCGCCGCAGGCGGATCGGCGCACAAGAGTGCGCCAGACATCCGCCGCACCCCGAATCTTTCCGAAGAAAAGCGTATCGCCGCCCAACGCCTGGCTTCGGAATTGCTCGAGCGCCTTGCGCCGCTCACCGATCTCGGGCTCGGCTATCTGTCGCTGGACCGGAGCACGCCAACGCTGTCGTCGGGCGAGCTGCAGCGCCTGCGACTTGCGACCCAGCTATCTTCGCACCTGTTCGGTGTCGTCTATGTGCTGGACGAGCCCTCGGCCGGGCTGCATCCGGCGGATGGCGAGGCATTGCTCGCCATCCTTCAACGCCTCAAGGCCGCGGGCAACTCGCTGTTCGTCGTCGAGCACGATCTCGATCTCATAGGCCGTGCCGAGTGGCTGGTGGACGTGGGCCCGGGAGCCGGTGAGAAGGGCGGCCGCGTCATCTATAGCGGGAAGCCTGCGGGGCTGGCAGACGTCGAGGCCTCGATCACCCGCCGCTATCTGTTCGGCAAACCGGCTGCGGTCGAGCGCACGCCCCGACCACCCAAGGGCTGGCTGCGGCTGGAAGGTGTGACGCGCAACAACCTGCATGGTCTCGATGTCGCATTTCCGGTCGCCTGCTTTACGGCGGTCACCGGCGTTTCGGGCTCTGGCAAATCCAGTCTCGTGAGCCAGGCGCTCCCTGAACTGGTGAGCGAACGACTCGGGCGGCCGCTCGCCGCGTCGGACGAGGACGAGCTTGATCCTCTGCTTGCGGTGACGCAGGCGGCCGCCGAAGGGCGCATTGTTGGCGGCATGGACCACATCCGCCGCCTTGTCCAGGTGGACCAGAAGCCGATCGGGCGCACGCCGCGCTCGAATTTGGCGACTTATAGCGGCCTGTTCGATCATGTACGCAAGCTTTTCGCCGCCACGCCCATGGCGCGAAAGCGCCACTACAGCGCAGGTCGATTCTCGTTCAACGTCGCGCAAGGGCGCTGTCCGACCTGTGAGGGCGAAGGTTTTGTGATGGTCGAGTTGCTGTTTCTGCCCAGCGTCTATGCGCCCTGCTCGACCTGCAACGGCAGCCGCTACAATCCGCAGACGCTCGAGATCGAATGGCATGGCCGCAACATCGCGCAAGTGCTTCAGATGACCGTCGACGAGGCCTGCCAGTTCTTCGCCGACGAAGCGCAGGTGTTGCGGCCGCTCACCGTGTTGCGCGAGATCGGGCTTGGCTACCTGCGGCTGGGCCAGCCGGCGACGGAACTCTCTGGCGGCGAAGCGCAACGGATCAAGTTGGCGACCGAACTCCAGCGTGCGCAGCACGGCAGTACACTCTATGTGCTCGATGAACCGACTGCCGGCCTCCATCCCGCCGACGTTGACCGCCTGATGCGTCAACTGCAGGGACTTGTCGACGCCGGCAACACCGTCGTCGTCGTCGAGCATGACATGCGGGTCATCGCGCAGGTGGACTGGGTCATCGATCTCGGCCCCGGGGCCGGCGAAGACGGCGGTCGCGTTATCGCCGGCGGCGTTCCGCGTGAAGTTGCCGACGCAAAAGGCAGCTTGACCGCACCCTATCTGAAAGTAGCTCTGTAGCGGATTTGGAGCCGTCGTCGAAGACGTTGTACGATGCATGCCGGCTCGATTTGCCACCAGGGGCAATCATGAAAGGATTTGAATGTGTTTGGCCTTGTGGGTTGGATCGCTACGATCATCGGGGCAATAAATCGTGCTGCCTCAGCTCTTTCGCGGGCGTGAAGACAAATTGGAATCCGTCGGCTGTCGAGTGACTGCACACGACGTACCTGTACATGCCCCTCATTGAAGCATGCGCTAGAAAATCTGCGACCGCTCGATTGCAAAAGAGGAATCGACCCGCCACCCCTTTCGTGAGTAGGCGGCCCGGCGGAAAATCCGCCCTACTCAAAATCCTACTCACACAGAGGTGTCACATTGCGCCAATACCGCTACATCTCGTGCAGGGAGCGGAATCGAGCCACCGACAGGTTGGGCGTAGGAATTCTGGCGCCCCGGGGCGGAATCGAACCATCCGGCTTCGCCCTTCGGGCTACGCCGGGACGAGCGTCTGCGTGGAGGGATGGCTGGCTACGATCGCATCGGGGGAATGGTGCGCCATTCGGAATAAAAATTTGAACTCATATGTTATTGAAGTAACTATATAATTTAAGGCGTCAGCGCATGAACCGCGTGCTGGGATCTCTGCAACAGCAGTCCACTCGCGAGAGGCCGGATACATTCATGCAGCTGAAATCGTCACCCACGACGTCACGACAGCATGCATGGACGGGGTGGACCACACATGCCGTCCAGACCATGGCGTCGGCCAGCAACCGCTTCAGCCGTGTTCTCGTCCTCCAGCGTCTTCAGCCGCTTGGCCTCCGACACCTCCATCCCGCCGAACTTCGCTCTTCATGTGTAGATGCTGGCGTCGCTGACGCCATGCTTGCGGCAGATCGGCGGCCGAAACGTCGGCCTCATGCTCTTTCAAAATTCCGATGATCTGCTCTTCCGAAAGGCGGCTACGCTTCCGTGGTCGGTTCTCGTGTGGCGCGTCATCACCGCAGTCCGCGTCGTAGCGTCGCATCATTCCGAACATTCTTGCCAAACCACTGCGCAAGACTTTGACTTGTTCCAATAAAAAAGGGCCGATCCGCAAAGGACCGCTATTTCAAAGGGGAGGAGGCAGCCATGACCAAATCAAACAAGGGCAGCACTTCGAGCCGCCGCGGCTTTCTCAAGGTCGCTGCTGCGGGGGCCGCCGCGACGGTAGCCGCGCCGAGCGTCGTCAGCGCCCAGGGGCCGATCAGCATGCGCTGGCAAAGTACCTGGCCGTCAAAGGACATTTTCCACGAATACGCCCTCGACTACGCCAAGAAGGTCAACGACATGACCGGCGGCGAGCTCAAGATCGAAGTGCTGCCGGCAGGCGCTGTCGTGCCCGCCTTCGGGCTGCTCGATGCCGTCTCCAAGGGCGTGCTCGACGGCGGCCATGGCGTGCTGGTCTATCACTACGGCAAGCAGACGGCGCTGGCGCTCTGGGGCTCGGGACCGGGCTTTGCGATGGACGCCAACATGCTGCTGGCCTGGCACCGCTATGGCGGCGGCAAGGAGTTGCTCGCAAAACTTTATGAATCGATCGGCGCCAATGTCGTCTCGTTCCCCTACGGTCCGATGCCGACCCAGCCGTTCGGCTGGTTCAAGAAGCCGATCACCAAGCCCGACGACGTCAAGGGGCTGAAGTTTCGCACCGTCGGAATCTCCATCGACGTGTACTCAGGGATGGGCGCAGCCGTGAACGCTCTGCCCGGCGGCGAAATCGTGGCCGCCATGGACCGCGGCCTCTTGGACGCGGCGGAATTCAACAACGCCACCTCGGACCGCGTGCTCGGCTTCCCCGACGTCTCCAAGGTCTGCATGCTGCAGAGCTATCACCAGAACGCCGAGCAGTTCGAGATCACGTTCAACAAGGACAAGTACAACGCGCTGCCGGAGAAGATGAAGGCGATCATCGCCAACGCGGTGGACGCGGCTTCGGCCGATATGTCGTGGAAGGCGATCGACCGCTACTCCAAGGACTACGTCGAGTTGCAGACCAAGGACAACGTCAAGTTCTACAAGACGCCCGACGCCATCCTGAAGCAGCAGCTCGAGATCTATGATGGCGTGGTGAAGAAGAAGGCGGCGGAAAATCCCCTGTTCAAGGAGATCGTGCAGTCGCAGATCGAGTTCGCCAAGCGCGCGACGCAGTGGGAGCAGGACACGGTGGTGAGCCGCCGCATGGCCTACGATCACTATTTCGGGCCAAACGCCGCGGCCAAGAAACTCTGATGGCGAGATAAAGCCGGCAAGGCGCCGTCCGCCCCCCGACGGGGGGCCCTGTGCTATGTTGGGATCGTTTCTTATGCCGAACCGTATCACATGAGCGTACAGCGTTTGCTGCACACGATCGACGGCATCTCCACCTGGGTCGGCAAGGCGACCGCCTGGCTGATGATCGTCCTGATGAGCGTCGTCTGCATCGAGGTGTTCAAGCGTTATGCCGTGAACATGCCGACGGCATGGATCTTCGACGCCGAGAACATGCTGTATGGGTCGCTGTTCATGTTGTGCGGCGCCTATACGCTGGCGCAGAACGCCCATGTCCGCGGCGACTTCCTGTACTCCTCGATGCGCCCGCGCACGCAGGCCGCGCTCGACCTCGTTCTCTACTTCGTCTTCTTCATCCCGGGCATCGCCGCGCTGATCTATGCCGGCTACTTCTACGCCGCGGACTCCTGGCACATCAACGAGCATTCCAACGTCACGGCGGACGGCCCGCCGGTATACCACTTCAAGACCGTCATCCCGATCGCGGGCGCGCTGATCATGCTGCAGGGCATCGGCGAGATCATCCGCTGCATCGTGTGCCTGAAGACCGGCGAATGGCCGAGCCGGCTTGCCGACGTCGCCGAGACCGACGTCATCGGGGAGCAGCTCGCGCACTCTGAATTCGTGGACGAGGAATCGCGCAAGCTCGCCATCGAGGGCGCGGCGCGCATCGATGAAATGGCGCGGCAGCGCGGCATGGGCGGGGACCTGAACACATGAGCGATCCGGCGCTCGGCCTGTTGATGCTGACGCTCATCGTCGTCGTCATCATGATGGGCTTTGCCACGGCGTTTACGCTGATGGGCCTTGGCATGTTCTTCGGCTTCATCGCCTTCTACGACCCGTCGCAGAACTGGACGCACAACAAGGTTTTCGAGCTGATGGTCCAGCGCACCTACGGCGCGATGACCAACGACGTGCTGATCTCCATCCCGTTGTTCGTGCTGATGGGCTATGTGATGGAGCGCGGCGCCCTCGTCGACAAGATGTTCTATTCGATCCAGCTCGCCTTCCGCCGCCTGCCCGCCTCGCTCGCGGTTGCGACCCTGATCGTGTGCACGTTCTGGGGCATCGCCTCCGGGCTCGTCGGCGCGGTGGTGGTGCTGATGGGCGTGATCGCCTTCAACCCGATGCTGCGCGCCGGTTATGACGTGAAGCTCGCCTCCGGGGTCATCACCGCGGGCGGCACGCTCGGCATCCTGATCCCGCCTTCGGTGATGATCATCGTCTATGCCGCGGTCGCCGGCCAGTCCGTGGTCAAGCTCTATGCGGCGGCGATGCTTCCCGGCTTCTTCCTGGCGTTCCTCTACCTCGTCTATGTCGTGGGCTGGGCGATGATCAACCCGAAGATCGCCCCGCCGCTGCCGGAGGAACAGACCCGCGTCAACGTGCCCGAATGGATCAGAAATTTCGCGACGCTGTATTCGCCGAACCTGTTCGTAGGCCTGTTCAAGGCACTGCTCTCGCCCGCAAAGGCGAAGACGCTCCGGATCGACGGCAAGCCGATGGGCTATGGCGCGATCGTGCAGCACTTCCTCATTTCGCTGGTGCCGTTCCTGATGACCGCTGCCGCGCTTGGCACGGTCTGGTGGTACGTCGTGATCCACCAGCAGCCCGGCGCCGCGAGCGGAGCCGTCGAAGGCCTGCAGCAGCTCGGCAGCCCGGTCGAGCCGAAGGAGCTGTCGGCCGCCGAAAAGGGACCGGACACCCAGTTCTACATCTGGTTCGCGATATCAGCCGCCGTGCTGGCTGCGTGGACGGCGCGCTCTTACTTGCGCATGGACGGCGAACGTTTCGAAGTGTTGAAGCTCTTGACGTCGTCGGTGATGCCGCTCGGCATCCTCACCGTCGTGGTACTGGGGGTGATCCTGTTCGGCATCACGACCGCGACCGAGTCCGCCGGCGTCGGCGCCGCTGGCGCCTTCATCCTCGCTTTCCACGCCCGCACGCTCGACTGGAAGCGCACGAAGGAAGCGGTGTTCCTGACCGCAAAGACGACCGCGATGGTGTGCTGGCTGTTCGTCGGCTCGGCGCTGTTCTCGGCGGTGTTCGCCATTCTCGGCGGTCAGGCGCTGCTGGAAAGCTGGGTGCTTTCGCTCGACATGACGCCCGTGCAGTTCATGATCTTGTCGCAGGTGATCATCTTCGTGCTGGGCTGGCCGCTCGAATGGACCGAGATTATCATCATCTTTGTGCCGATCTTCCTGCCGATGCTGAAGCACTTCAACATCGATCCGATCCTTTGGGGCACGCTGGTGTTCGTGAACTTGCAGGCCGCGTTCCTGTCTCCGCCTGTCGCGATGTCGGCGTTCTATCTCAAGGGCGTCGCCCCGAAGCACGTTACGCTGAACCAGATCTTCGCCGGCATGATGCCCTACATGCTGATCGTGATCCTGTGCATGGTGATCATGTATCTCTGGCCGGGCATGACGCTGTGGCTGCCGAACTATCTGTACGCGGGTTGAGGCGCAGCGGGGAGCACCGGGCGCTTGTCAAACGGAAATGGTGCGCCATTCAGAATAAAGCTGCGAACTCTTATATTATTGAAATATCTATATAATTCTCAGCCCGTGGGTGGAGGGCTTCCCAGCGTCTCGGAATGCATCACCCGGCTAGTTTGTCTGAATTTCCTTCTCAATGATGAGCCCACCTGGCCGCCAACCAAAATTCAGAGGTGAGCTCAATTGGAAGGCGGCGCGACTGGCCCCGGGCTAAGCCCCTCCAATTCCGTGCGTTTTTAGTGCACTCGTATAAATTGCCCCTTCACGGCCAAACCAACCAATGCGATATCGGACAAGGAGGAGTCTTGCCGGAAGCCTGATAGGGACGACAGCGTCCTGTGCCGTCTAGCCTCACTTGAGCTTTGGAACAGCGACCATCGGCGCTGGACGAGAATGGAACGAGGAAGGGTGGCATTTCTGTCAAGCATCACCGCAGCCGATCTGACAGCTGCGCTCACCGGCGATCCCGAGGCTTTAGATGTTCATCTGTCGCTCGTTGAACGAGACGTCGTCATCGACGGATGCCAAGTCAAAATTCACTGTCACTGCCTCACTGTCGACGGTAACGGGCGCGTACAGCCGCGTCGTCTCGCCGAATTCATGCGCAATGCTGTGGCTGATTACGCGATTCCGCGATCCCAGCTTGCCAAGGCAAAGGAGCGCGAGACCAAATTCAACAGCACCGAGGCCGTCACGGCGCTCGTCGAACAGGCGCGCCGCTCGTTCACGGATCTAGCTAAAACCGGCGAAGGCGGTGAGATGCTGCTCTTCCTGCTGGCGGAGCGGTTTCTCAAACTACCGCAGGTCCTGTGCAAGATGGACCTGAAAACTGACTCGCGGATGCACTATCACGGCGCCGACGGCGTTTATGCCGGCGTCACGCACGAAGGCATGCTCAAGCTCTACTGGGGCGAGTCTAAAATATACAAGGACGCTGCCACTGCCATCAAAGACTGTCTTGCCTCAGTGGCGCCTTTTCTGATCGAGCCTGAGCACGAGGATGCCGGACGGGAGCGCGACCTCATTCTCTTGAGCGACAAAGCTGATTTGAGCGATCCAGCGTTGACCGAGGCGCTCAAGCGTTACTTCGATAAGACATCGCCAATGTCGAAGCGCGTTAAATATTGCGCCGTCGCCCTCGTCGGCTTTGACGCAGCTTTCTATCCTAGCGGCCAAGTTCAAGCTGTTGCGGACAAAATCGCAGAAGCTGCGCGGAACGAACTCAAGAAATGGTGCGCAACGATCGGAACGCGATTGAAGAAGGAGAAACTCGAGCAGGTTGAAGTCGAGCTCTTCTGCCTTCCGTTGCCGTCTGCTGAAGACTTCCGGGCCGCGTTTCTGAAAGCGATGGGGCAGACCGCATGAGCCTGAATGATTTGCAAGGCTGGCTTGTCGGTGAAGGTCTACGCGAGGACCTCGATCGACTGACCCGACACACCGTCGTGGCCGAACTGGACAATCTTGTACCGCCTGCCGAAGACGAGGCGACCTCGTTCGACTGGCCGCGGCTTCTGCTTGCGGGAACCATTCTCGCGCGGTCGGATCAGCGGACATATCAAGACGCGGCGCTCCGTATCGCCACTGCTGCCATCACGCTCTCCGACAATGAAGCGATAAAAGACTCAGGCGCGGTTCTCTTGAACAAGCTGTCGAATTTTCGCGCGGTCGCACTCGCGACCGAACGCGGTTTGCTCACCGCCGATATTGAGGGACGGCTCGGTATGGCGCTACGTATCGAGGCACAGCGCCGCCAAATGGATCAGTCGATCCTTGTCCAATCCAATGGGCGATGGATTCAGGTCAACGACTTCCAACAGCGATTCTGGAGCCAAGCCGACAATTACCAGTGGCTTTCCGCGTCTGCTCCGACAGCATCCGGTAAGACGTTTTTGGTCTTGCAATGGCTGATCGACCAGATCCGATCGAGTGATCTGCGGGTCGCTGTCTATTTGGCGCCGACGAGGGCGCTCGTTGCCGAAATTGAAGCAAATCTGGTCTCATTGCTCGGAACCGGCAGCGGCATAGAAGTCTCTTCTCTTCCAGTCCGTGAAAAACACGACAAGGCCCACGCAGGCGGTCCACGCGCTATCCTGGTGCTGACGCAGGAGCGAATGCACCTTCTGGCCAACGCCATTGGCGGCACCTTCAAGATCGATCTGCTCGTCGTCGATGAGGCACATAAGATCGGAGACAACCAACGCGGCGTCATCCTTCAGGATGCCATAGAGCGCGCCAGCCGCTCCAATCCCGTGCTCAAACTTGTGTTTATCAGTCCCGCCACGCAAAATCCGCAAGAGCTCCTCGCGGATGCTCCGGACGGGGCGCACACCGCGTCGTTTGAGAGCGACGTACCAACCGTTCTGCAAAACGTGATTGTGGCCGAGCAGGTGCCGCGTAGGCCCAAACTATGGAAATTGTCGGCACGCCAACACGCCTCCTTGCTTCCGCTGGGCGTGGTGCAACTGGGCAGCAGCCCGGGCTCGCTCAAGAAAAAGCTGGCGTTCATCGCCGCTGCAGCCGGAGAGCGCGGCGGAACACTCGTCTACGCCAACGGCGCCGCCGATTCCGAAGACATCGCCGATCTCATCAGTCAGTTGATACCGGAAGTACCACCTGCCCCTGAATTGCTTGAGCTTGCGGATTTGGCGCGCAAGGGCATTCACCCCCGCTACAGGCTCGCGCCGCTCGTCGAGCGGGGCGTTGCCTTTCATTATGGCAACATGCCGTCGCTCATCCGCTCGGAGGTCGAGCGGCTGTTCCGGTCTGGAAAGATTCGGTTTCTGGTTTGCACCTCGACGCTCATCGAAGGTGTCAATCTGTCGTGCCGAACCATTGTACTGCGCGGGCCAAGAAAGGGCATCGGTCATCCGATGGAGGCGCACGATTTCTGGAATCTTGCCGGCCGCGCCGGTCGATGGGGTGATGAATTCCAGGGGAACATCATCTGCATCGATCCTCACAACACACAGGCCTGGCCTGATGGTGTCCCCGAACGTGCTCGCTTCGCGATCAAGCGCGAAAGCGACGCGGTGATCGAGCAAGGAGATAGCCTTGCGGATTATCTGGACCGCCGGGCAACGACTGATTTGGCCGATTTTGAGGATCCCAATCAATTCGAGCAGGTCGCCTCATATTTGCTCGCTACATTTTTACGGCAGGGATCAATCGCACAATCCAGCCTCGCCAAGCGCCACAATCCCGCGACCATCGAGCGGCTTGAGGCGAGCCTTGCAAATATCGCTACGCAGATTGCGATAGGCCCAGATATCGCGGCCCGACATCCTGGTGTCAGCGCCCTGGGCATGCAGCGTCTGTTGGACGCATTCCGCAACTACAAAGGTGATGTCGAGAATCTTTTGCCGGCCGCCGTCGACAGCCAGGACAGCTACGATCGCTTCGTGACGATTATGCGCCGGATCAACCAATATCTGTTTCCGGCGTTCACGCCAGACAAGATCATTCCGCTTCACGCACTGATCGTCGTGCAATGGCTAAAGGGATTCTCTCTGTCTCGAATGATCGCGCGGAACATCGACTACCATCGTAGGACCGGTCGGTCATTTAAGCTGCCTGTCCTGATACGAAGTACGATGGAGATGGTCGAACAAATCGCCCGGTTTCGGGCGCCGAAGTATTTATCGGCCTATGTCGACGTTCTCAATATGCACCTAGTTGCAATAGGACGAGAGGACCTGATCGATGGTGATGTCGATATAGGAACGCAGCTCGAGTTCGGCGTTTCTTCGCGGACCTTACTCTCGCTGATCGAGCTCGGATTATCGCGCGTGAGCGCTGTCACACTGTACGAAAAGATCGCGCGAGATGACCTCAGTAAGGAAGATTGCATCGCTTGGGTGAGGGAGCGCGACACGCAGTTTGAGGGCATGGACATGCCGGCCATCATCCTTCGCGAGATTCGCGCCAAACTGCTGCCTGACGGTAGCGCAGGTGCCGCCACGTCGACGTCCTAATAGGGTTGGGAGACTCTGATGGTCAAAAAGCCGATTACAATTGGCCCTCATCACTTCAGTAAGAAAGGAGATGCCGCTGCGTTTTTGAAGGCAATGCTTCATAAATATGATGTTGGGGACAAAGTCAGCACGGGAGATGCCGAGGTACTACTTGCCGCACTGGCGCTCCACCCAGATGCCACTGCGAAAATCGGGCCAGGCATCACTCATTTCAGCGTCAGGAGCGCCGATTTCGGCTCAAAATGTTTCTGGGTCAATCGTGTCGATGGAAGCACCGAAAAGTTTTCATACAAAGCCTGTATCCGCGGTTAAACGATCGAATAGAGATCCTCCATTGGAGTCGATCCACGACCTGCCCGGTACTTTACTGTGCGTCTCATCCAACCGAAAACTTGGATGCTCACCGCGTGGTTCGCGGTTCTGCTCTGATTGGTAGGAAAATGGTGCCCAGGGGCGGGATCGAACCACCGACACTGCGATTTTCAGTCGCATGCTCTACCAACTGAGCTACCTGGGCATACCCGCGGGGCCGAAAGGCCGGAGCGAGCGGGCGGTTTATAGAGAGGTCGGGGCGTCGTGTCCACCCGCCTTCGCCAAAGGCTTCGGCGCGGCGAGCCCGCCCGGCACTCTTTCCCCAACTTGTTGGGAAATCATGGCTATTCCGGGTCCTCCGCGTCGTCCTCGCGGCCTGGGACGACATAGCGGCCGGTCAGCCAGCGGTTGAGGTCGACGTCGCGGCAGCGCGCCGAACAGAACGGGCGGAAGGCCTGCTCGACGGGCTTGCCGCAGATCGGGCAGGCGCGCGGGGTGGCAGAGGGTGTGGCCTTGGGTGTTCGGGCTTGGTCGGTCATGGCTGGGACGGAGTTTACATCATCTGCCGCATGTTCCGCTGCGCTCCCTCTTACGGGTAGGGCAATCGCATATGCGTCTTCGCCGGCCGCGCAGGTGCTTGGCCTCGTGGCTCGAGACGGCGACCTCGCCCGCAAGCGCAGGGCGATAGCCTCGGAGCGAGGGGCATTTCCGCGATTTCTGGATAATGGAAGAATGCCGCTGATTTGCCCGACGAGTCAAGTTGCCGTGTCGAACGCCGGGCCGCCGGCCACTTTGCATGGGGTTGTTTTCAATATTTTGGCAGCGCGCCCCTGCGACAAGCTATCGCGTCCGGCTATCGGCCTCGTTCCATAGCCCGGCCATGACGATGTGGAGCAGTTGGGGTGGAGGGTCTCACCGCGAGTCGTTCAGGAGGAAAGAGCCCACCCGTATCGCATCTTCGATGCACGAAAGTGGATACCTCACACCGCGACGGAGTTGAGCCAGCCGTGGCGGATCGGAAAACCCTCGCCGCCGAGCAAGGTCACGGTCTCGTAGAGCGGCAGGCCGACCACATTGGTGTAGGAGCCGACCATCTTGACCACGAACGATCCGGCAATGCCCTGCACCGCGTAGCCGCCGGCTTTGCCGCGCCATTCGCCGGAGCCGATATAGGCCTGGATGTCGTCCTCGCTGAGCCGCTTGAAGCGCACGCGCGTTTCGACCAGGCGCTGGCGGAATGCCTCGCGCGGCGTCACCACGCAGATCGCGGTGTAGACGCGGTGATTGCGGCCCGACAGCAGCCGCAGGCACTGCGCGGCCTCGTCGACCAGATTGGCCTTGGGCAGGATGCGGCGGCCGACCGCGACCACGGTGTCGGCGGCAATGATGAAGGAGCCGCGCAGGTCGTCGTCAAGATGCACCGATTTCAGCGCCGCGTCGGCCTTGGCGCGCGCCAGGCGGTTGGCGCAGGCGCGCGGCAACTCGCCCCGCCGCGGGGTCTCGTCGACATCGGCCGGGCGCAGCGCATCGGGCTCGATGCCGGCCTGGTTGAGCAGGGCCAGCCGCCGCGGCGAACCGGAAGCAAGAACGAATTTGGGACGGCCTAGCATGCGGGCTTTTGGGCTGAATCGGGGGGACGGACGCGGGCGGAACCTATCGGATGGGGCATGGATGCACAACCTTGGAACCGGCCGCGAATCGCGCCCCCGCTTGGAGACAAGGCCCCCATAAGCACAGCTGTTTGTCAGTCTGGCGACAAGCGGCGGTTCTGCGAATCGGAACACGCTGGTCCCCTCGCCACACCGAGCCTCACAGGTTTGCCGCGCCGGCCTTGGCAAAGCGGCGGCGGATGCGCAGCAACAGGCCGTCGCAGACCTCGCGATAGGCGGCCAGCTTCTGCTCGCGCGAGCCCTCGGTGCCGGTCGGATCGACGGTGGGCCAGTATTCGACATCGGCCGCGAGCGTGCGGGTGAGGTCGAGCGCCTTGTGATGGGCTTCGGGAGCCAACGTGATGATGAGATCGAAGTTCAGCCCCTCCCAGTCCTCGAGCTCCTCGAAGGTTTGCGGCTTGTGGCTGGAAATGTCCTGGCCGAGCTCGGCCATGACGGCGACCGCGAACGGATCGAGCTCACCCTTCCTCACCCCGGCCGAGCGCACATAGAGGCCTTGCGGAAACATCTGCTGCAGCAGGCTTTCGGCCATCGGCGACCGCACGCTGTTCAGGCCGCATGCGAACAGCACGGCCTGGGGGTTGCGCGCGCGCGGCGCTTCCATGCGATCAGGCTTTTTTCGATCGGGGCACGCCCCCGTCAATCACCGCTTCACCGATCATGCGCCTCTTCTTCTGGCGCATAATCTGATCCGAAAACCGGTATCCACTTTTCGGGATCATGCGCCTTCACCCTTCCAGTGCAGCACAGTGATCAGCGTGAACAGCCGCCGCGCGGTCTCGAAATCGACACGCACCTTGCCCTTGAGCCGCTCCTGCAGCGTGCGCGAGCCCTCGTCATGGATGCCGCGACGGCCCATGTCGATCGCCTCGATCTTGTCCGGTGTCGCGGTCCGGATCGCCTGATAGTAGCTGTCGCAGATCATGAAGTAGTCCTTCACGACGCGGCGGAACGGGGTCAGCGACAACAGATGCGCGACCACCGGCGCGCCGTCCTCCTTGCGGATGTCGAACATCAGCCGGTTGCCGGTGATCGCGATATGCAGGGTGTAGGGCCCCGGCCCGGCGGCACCCTCGGGCGCGAACAGGTTCTGCTCGATCAAATCGTAGATCGCGATCGCGCGCTCATGCTCGATATCGGGCCCGGAACGGCCGATCGATTCCTCGTCGAGCGTCACCGCGACGATGCGATTGTTGGAATCCTCGTCGTCTGGTGGCTTGTTCATGAGAGGTTGAGGCGCAATCCGACGGAACGTGAATGGGCATCGAGACCCTCGGCCTGGCCGAGCGTCATCGCGGCGGGCGCGAGCGCACGCAACTGATCCGGCCCGCACCGCAGGATCGAGGTTCGCTTCATGAAGTCAAGCACCCCGAGGCCCGACGAGAACCGCGCCGAGCGCGCGGTCGGCAGCACATGGTTGGAGCCGCCGACATAATCGCCGATCGCCTCCGGGGTATGGGCCCCGAGGAAGATCGCCCCGGCGTTACGGACCTTGTTCGACAGGCCCTCGGCGTCCGCGGTCATGATCTCAAGATGCTCGGCCGCGATCGCATTGGCGAGCTCGACGGCGTCGTCGAGTTTTGCCACCTTGATCACGGCACCGAAATCGTTCCACGAGGTGCGGGCGATCTCGGCGCGCGGCAAGGTCGCCAGCTGCGCCTCGATCGCACGCTCGACGTCGGCGGCGAGCCGTGCACTGTCGGTGATCAGGATCGACTGCGCGCTGACGTCATGCTCGGCCTGCGCCAGGAGATCGGCCGCGATCCAGTCGGCATTGCCGGTGTCGTCGGCGATGACAAGCACCTCGGAGGGACCGGCGATCATGTCGATGCCGACCTTGCCGAATACCAGCCGTTTTGCCGCGGCGACATAGGCGTTGCCGGGGCCGACGATCTTGGCGACCGGCGCGATCGTCGCGGTGCCGTAGGCCAGCGCCGCCACCGCCTGGGCGCCACCGACGCGGTAGATTTCCGAGACGCCGCCGAGATGGGCGGCAGCGAGCACCAGCGGGTTGAGCTTGCCGTCCGGCGCCGGCACCACCATCACCACGCGCGGCACGCCGGCGACCTTGGCCGGCACCGCATTCATCAATACCGAGGACGGATAGGCCGCGGTACCGCCGGGCACATAGAGCCCGACCGCATCGACCGCGCTCCAGCGCCAGCCGAGCTCGACGCCGGCGACATCGGTGAAGCGCTCGTCCTTCGGCAACTGGCGGCGGTGGAAGGTCTCGATCCGGTCGCGCGCGAACCTCAGGGCGTCGACGGTCTTGGGGTCGCAGGCCGCAACCGCGGCGTCGATCTCGGCTGCCGTAATGCGCAGGCCGGCCGCGTCGATATCGAGCCGGTCGAATTTTTTGGTCGCCTCGAGCAGCGCCGCATCGCCGCGGGCCGCCACGTCGTCGACGATCGCACGGGTGGCGCGCTCGACGTCGGCCGACACCTCGCGCTTGGCCGCCAGGAAATCGCGGAATCGCTGCTCGAAATCGGCGCTCTGTCGGTCCAGGCGAACGGGCATGACGGCTTTCTTAGGAGGAATTCGGGTCCCTGCTCAATGGCGCGGCGGATAATGGCCGTCAACCCTTGGGGGGAGCTGAAATTGCTGTCGTCCCGGCCTGGGGCGCAATTGCGCACCAGGCCGGGACGACGGCATAACTACCCCGGCGCCACGCCGAGATCGTCGGTGCCGAGATCGGTCAATTCGCACTCCAGGCACTCGACATCCAGCCGCAGCGCCCCGCCATGGCCGAACATCAGGAGCGCGCTGCCGCCCGGCGGGTCGGAGGCATAGAACTCGATCCCGAGCAGTTCCAGGGTGGCTTCCGGGGCCTCCAGGTCGATATTGCGCGACTTGCATGCCAGCACCCGGTCGAACCTGAGCGCGGCGATCAGCCGGCGCGAGCAGGTGCCGCCCGACAGCGTCTGCTCCCAGTCCAGCCGGTTCAGGCCGACCACGAGCCGCTTCTCGTCCTGGCGCCAGACGATGTCGGAGGGCTGGACGCGGGCGTCCTGCACATGGGCCGAGATGACCGCGAGGTCATCGGCGTCGAGGGCGATCAGTTTCAGCGGCGCGGGTGGGGACATGACGGTGGTTATAACGCCTCGCGGCCCGGGAGGTACCAAGAGACCTGGCGAAATCGCCGCTCGAGGGAACCGGCCACCGCGCTTCAGAGGCGATTGATGTCCTCGCTCTCCAGCACCGGCCTGGGGTAGCCGTCGCGGGCGACCTTCAGCATGGCGCGGCCGAGCTGTTCCGATGTCGTCATGTAGCTCGGGGCGACCCGCACCAGAAAGGAAAGCAGCGGCGAGGTCGCGACATAGATCGCCTGCACCCAGCCGGTCTTGGAGCGGACGCCATACAGCGGCTGGATCCCGGCGGGCCGGAACATGTAGGCGGCCTTGAACGGCAGCTTGAGCAAATCGTTCTCGGTCTTGCCCTTCACGCGCGCCCACATCAACGGGCCGCGCTCGGTGGAATCGGTGCTGCGCCCCGTGACATAGCTGAACACCATGCCGGGATTGAGCCGCGCCAGCACCGTCGCCGCGGCCAGCGTGATGTCGTAGGTGAGATGGCGGTAGCGTGCCTCGTCCATGCCGATCGAGGAGACGCCGAGGCAGAAGAAGCAGGCGTCGTAGCCGGCAAGCTGCGGTTCGATGGCGCTGTAATCGACAAAATCGTCGTGGATCAACTCGACAAGCTTGGCATCGCGCTGCCCGGTCGGACTGCGCCCAACCGCGAGCACGCGCTCGACACCGGGATCGAGCTGGCATTCGCGCAGCACGCCCTGCCCGACCATGCCGGTCGCGCCGAACAAGATGACCTTCATCTCGATTGCCCCGCTGCCGCCCGATCCGTTCAGGCGGCGGTTGCGACCTGATCAAACGATACACCGGTCAGCGCCGCCGAGATATCCCATAGCCGCTGCGCTACCGCGGTGTCCCTGGCGTGCGGCATGATGCGCGCCGGCGCAGGTGGGCCCTTCAACTCGTAAAACCCGTTGGGGCCGTAATAGCCGCCCGGCTGGGCCGCGGCTGAGGTCGCCGCGAACAGCGTCGGCAATGCGCCCGCCGCCGCGGAGTGGCTCATGATCGGCTGCAAATATCGACCGAACCGCCACGACAGGCTGTCGGTGCCGGGACCGTTCGGGATCAGCTCGGTGCGCGCGTAGCCGGGATGCGCGGCATTGCTCATCAGTCCCCAGCCGTTGATCGCACTGCGACGCTGCAATTCGAGTGCGAACATCAGCATCGCAAGCTTCGACTGGCAGTAGGCGCGCCACGGCGCGTAAGAACGGCGGGCCTGCAGATCGTCGAAATTGATGACGCCGGAGCGATGCGCAAGGCTGGAAAGATTGACGACGCGGGTCTGGTGGCCGCGGCGGAGCTGCGGCAACAGCAGCGCGGTCAATGCATAGTGGCCGAGATAGTTGGTGCCGAACTGCATCTCGAACTCGTCAGCGGTGACCTGCCGCTTCGGCAGCGACATCACCGCGGCATTGTTGATCAGGAGATCGAGCGCGTTATGCGTGGCGGCGAAGCGCCCGGCGAAATCGGCAACCGATGCGAGGTCCGCGAGGTCGAGCGTTTCATAGGTCACCGCGGCATCGGGAAGCTGCGCGCGGATCCGCGCCAGCGCGTCCTGCCCCTTGGCGCCGTTGCGGCCGGTGAGCACGACATTGGCGCCTGCGCGCGCCAGTTCCAGCGCGGTCTCGTAGCCGAGTCCGCCGGTAGCGCCCGTGATCACGGCGATCCTGCCGCCCTGCCGCGGAATGTCTGCAGTGCTCCAGCCGGTCATGCTTATATCTCCTTGCGACACGATTCGGGTTTCTCGTCGGGTTCTTGCGGGTCCAGCCGCATCCGACGAAATGTGCACTAAGTGCATTTTTGCAAGGGGTGAAAAATTGCAACGTCCGGCGCCCGCGCGCAAACCGGCCAGGAAATCGGCCAAGAAACCGGTCAAGTCGATGCAATCCAAAGCGAATCGCCCGCCGCCGGCGGCGGGCCTGCGTGCACGCAAGCGGCAGGAGACCCGGGAGCGGCTGACCAAGGCGGCGATGATGCTGTTTCTCGAGCGCGGCTTCGAGGCGACCACGCTCGACGACATCGTCGCCGCCGCCGACGTCTCGCGCCGCACTTTCTTTCACTATTTCGCCTCGAAGGAAGACGTGGTGCTGGCCTGGCAGGAGGACGGTACCGCGGCACTGATCGCAGCCGTTGCGGCGCGCCCGGCCACTGAATCCATGCTGCAGGCCGCCGAGAACGCCATCGCCGACATGGTCAAGCAGATCGACCCGCGCGAGGCGGTCGCGCTAGCGCGGCTGAAGCGCGACAATCCAGCGCTGCAAGCGCGCGATCAGGCCAAATATGAAAGGCTTGAGCGTGAGCTCGCCAACGCGTTGCTCAAGCGCGCCAACCACAAGATCGACCGGATGAAAGCCCGGCTGGTCGCGATGATCACGACCGGCGCGATGCGCGTCGGCAGCGAGCTCTGGGCCGACGATGGCGCCCGCGAGAAGCCGGACCTGGTCGCCAAGCGCCTGTTCGCAGCGATCCGCGCGATTTTCGAGTGAGCGAGCCGATCACGGCGCTTCCGAGACATAGTCCTCGTGAGGCGAGCACATGCTTCGGATTCCTCCCCCTTGTGGCAGGGCTATCGCATATGGCCGTTTGAGGCGATCGGAGTTCCCACAAACTCGTCATGCCCGGGCTTGTCCCGGGCATCCACGTCTTCGTTTCCACGCGAAGAGAAGACGTGGATGGCCGGGACAAGCCCGGCCATGACGGCGCGGAAGAATCGGTTCATTCCATATGCGATTGCCCTGCCCCTTGTGGGGAGAGGAGTAAGCCACCGGGCGAGGTGGATTGAGGCTGCGCAATGTTGAGACGCGCGGCGCAGAGCACAGCCTCTCTCACCTTCAGCCCTTGATGAACGCCAGCAGGTCGGCGTTGATCGTCTCGGCCTCCGTCGTCGGCATGCCGTGCGGAAAACCCTTGTAGGTCTTCAGCGTGCCGTTTTTCAGAAGCTTGGCCGAGAGCGGGGCGGAGTCGGCGTAGGGCACGATCTGGTCGTCGTCGCCATGCATCACCAGCACCGGCACGTTGATCTTCTTCAGATCCTCGGTGAAGTCGGTCTGCGAGAACGCGACGATACCGTCGTAATGCGCCTTGGCGCCGCCCATCATGCCCTGCCGCCACCAGTTCTGGATCACGGCTTCCGACGGTTTTGCGCCGGGCCGGTTGTAGCCGTAGAACGGCCCGGCCGGCAGGTCGCGGTAGAATTGCGAGCGATTGGCGGCGAGTTGGGCCTGCAAGCCGTCGAACACCGACTTCGGCAGGCCGCCGGGATTGTTCGCCGTCTGCACCATCAACGGCGGCACCGCGCTCAGGATCGCCGCCTTCGCCACCCGGCTCTCGCCGTGGCGGGCGATGTAGTGCACCACCTCGCCGCCGCCGGTGGAATGGCCGACATGGACGGCGTCCTTCAGGTCGAGATGCGCGGTGACGGAAGCGAGGTCGTCGGCGTAGTGATCCATGTCATGACCGTCGGCGACCTGGGCGGAGCGGCCGTGGCCGCGGCGGTCGTGGGCGACGACGCGAAAGCCGTGCCCCACGAAGAACAGCATCTGCGCGTCCCAGTCGTCCGACGACAGCGGCCAGCCATGGCTGAACACGATCGGCTGCCCCGAGCCCCAATCCTTGTAGAAGATCTCGACGCCGTCTTTGGTGGTGATGGTGGGCATTTGATTGCTCCTCTTCTGCCAAATATATCGGTTCTCGGCGCGTCAGGCATGAGCGCCCGACGCCGCACGATCGTGCATCGTGTTTTATGCCGCGTGTCGCCGCGAAATGATGTCGCGCGCGTCAGATCAGGCGAACGTGACCGGCCTGAACCGACGCCAGGCGCCGATGATCACCACGGCGAAGAACACCAGCACGATGCCCTGCACCGCCGCAAACACCGGCCCGGACGGCGGGTTCGGCGGCACCGCCGGCGCCAGCGCCTGCAACGCCGGCACCTTGAGGAAGCTCTGAATGACCAGCACGAAGACGTTGAGATAGAGCGAGACCATCGCAGTCACGATATAGATCGGACGCCAGGCGCCCTTGAGCTGCATCGCATAGAGCGCAATGCAGGCGATCGCGAGCAGCACCAGCGAAAGCCCGCCGATGATATGCGACGGCAGCAGCTTCTCGGTCACCAAAGGCGGGATCACGAAGCCGGTGGCGCTGGTCAGGATCGTGAGCACGAGGAAGATCGCGGTCAGCCTAGGCATCGCGCGCGAGCCGAGCAGCCCGAACATCACGAGCACACCGGCGACGATTGCAATCAGGCTGATAATGACGTGCACAAGCACCAATGTCGTCATGTGGCGCACTCCCCGCTGAGACCCGCATGCGAGGTTACGATGCGTGACGGAAAATTGCTACATGCTTCGATGGCAGGACGGCCGACATCTCATCAAATTTTTTGACGGCGCCGGCGATTGCTGAAAATTTTCGCACGTATGTCACACGATGCGGCATCGTGCGCCCTGTGCGAAGCGGAATCAATCATAGCGCGGGATCGGTCCGTTATGCGGCGTCTTGCGCTTCGACAGGTCGAACAGCACCTCGTCGACATAGCACCAGCCCCAGCCTTCCGGCGGATCGTAGCCCTCGATCACGGGATGGCCGGTGGCGTGGAAATGCGCCGTCGCATGCCGGTTCGGCGAATCGTCGCAGCAGCCGACATGGCCGCAGGTCCGGCAAATGCGCAAATGCAGCCAGCGGCTGCCGCTCTTCAGGCATTCCTCGCAGCCGAGCGCGCTCGGCGTGACGTCCTGGATGCCGACGATATGGGTGCAGCCTTTTGTCATTCGCGACCTCTTACCTTGTGCGCCTCTTCAACCCGTCATCCCCGCGCAAAGGCGAAGCCTTTGCGCGGGGATGACGGGGAAACGTTTGCGTTTGCCGCATCAATCGTACTTACAGCGTCGGACTGCCCGCGTCAGCGAGATAGCCGTGCAGGGCGGCGACGACCTGCGCGCCCTCGCCGATCGCGCCGCCGACGCGCTTGACCGATCCAGAGCGGACGTCGCCGACCGCGAACACGCCGGGCACCGTGGTCTCGAGCAGCGGCACGGCGCGCGCGCCTTCGCCGCTCTGCACGCCGGTCATCACGAAGCCGCCGCGGTCGACCTGCACCCCGCAGCCCTCGAGCCAGCCGGTCGCCGGATCGGCGCCGACAAACAAAAAGAGATTGCGGATATCCATGGTGAACTCGTCGGGCGCGAGCCGGCTGCGCCAGCGCACCCGCTGCAGCGTCTCGGTGCCGTCGAGCCCGATCACCTCGGTATTGAACATCAATTCGATGTTCGGCGTCGCCTCGATGCGTTCGATCAAATAGCGCGACATGCTGGCCCCGAGCCCGCCGCCGCGGATCATCATATTGACCCTGCGTGCATGCGCCGACAGGTACACCGCCGCCTGCCCCGCGGAGTTGCCGCCGCCGACCAGCACGACATCCTGGTTGGCGCAGAGCCGCGCCTCGATCGGCGAGGCCCAGTACCAGACGCCGCGGCCTTCAAAGGCATCGAGATTGTCGATCTCGGGCCGGCGATAGCGCGCCCCGCTGGCGACCA
>NZ_JAQOSR010000014.1:0-78253 GCF_046718885.1 Bradyrhizobium sp. UFLA01-814
TGGATATCGCGGCGACGCGCCACGCGAACAAAATAGGCGTCAAGCGCCATTCAAAAGGGCCGCAGAGCTACGCTTACTCTAGAACGACTTATTGCGTTGAATCGTCGCGCGGCGCTTGAGCGGCTGGCTTCTCGGATTGTCGCTGGGGGGGTGCCCCTCGCAACCTGTCTTGAAGCCGTGGCCTCCAGGCTCATCGCAGCGCCGGTCCTATTTGATGCGCGTCAAAAGCCGGCGTGTCTCTATGAGCTAAGGGTGGCACATGGTTACTCGACCCGAACACAGCGGTAGTTTTTGGCTCTTCGGAAATCTGATCAGCCGGTTACGGACTATTCTGTCTCGACAGTCCGAGCTGGCTTGTTTGAGCCAGCACGATATCGACGCAATCGCGCGTGAGCTCAGACTCTCCACGGCCGAGTTTCGAACATTGGCGCAACGTCCTGGCGTACCCGAGCTTTTAAGTAAGCGCCTCGCACTTGCGGGGCTTCCAGAGCAAGCGTTCGCCGTGCATCATGGCGACGTATTACACGATCTGCAGCGCGTGTGCGGCCTATGTCAGGCCAAACGCCGCTGTGCCGCTGAGCTCAATCAAGAGAAGCATGCAAGCCCTCCAAAATGGTGTCCGAATGAACAAACGCTGCGTGCGCTTAATCGCGAAGCCGCCAGCCACGCACAGCGCTACCTCGATTGATGCCACTCATTCCCCCGTCGCTGGCCACAGCGCGGCCCGCGGCTTCCGTCATCCTCAACCGCATGATGGATCGCCCTCGTAGATCAGCCGACCGAATTACGAGCTCGCTTGGGGCAAATTCGCCTCGATCGATCCGCTCGGCCAGGTCTTACAGAGGGTTCAGTTCGGCGCGGCTTCATGTTCAATGGGCTGCGAGCGCCGAGAACCCGATGGAAGCCCAGTCCATCTGCCTCCGCCGCATTGTCGGGCTGCCGGCATTCTATAGTCATTGAAGAGCGGCCATTATGACGATCTCGATGGCTCGGCCATGGCGTGCCGTCGCCGCCGACGAGCCCGGACACGGCCATTTCGATCCAAACAGTCAAAATGAAACCGTGCGACCGCGGTCCGATCGTCAACGCGCTTCGCCGGCTAGCGCCAACGCGAACGTCCGGTTGGCGTGGCCGCGGTTTGAGTGACGCGGACCTAAGACGAATGATCGGCCTGTCATTGATGGTAGCAAGCCGTTACGGTCGTCAACAGTTCAGCTCGTTCGAGTTGGCAGTTGCGTCGCGCTGTGACAGCAACCGGCTCCATAGTCGCGGCATCGAGCAACACGTCGCCATGGCAAAGGAAAAGCCGACACAATTCCGCTCGTTATTGGTCACCGCAAGTCAGATCGTGCGGTCGCGGGGGACACAGAAATATCTCGCCGTCCAAAGGAGTAGCTGGCTAATAACGAGGTGAATGTTCGGCGCATGAGGCAAGTCACCTGGCATCGGCGAGGCTAAGCATCACACGTCGCATCGCTGAGCGCGACTGACATCGCTCAACGGGGCGCGGTGCAATGGCTCGGTCAAGAAGCGCGTAATCTCTACTCGTAATCGCAGCGATCCGCTCCATCGTAGACCGTTGAGCAGACTGTTGTCGATACTGTTACTGCAACTTCTCGCTTACGGTTTCGCCCGATCTCGATCTACGTTGTCGCGAGTGTTCTCTTCCCAATCGTTGCTCACATGCGAGCAGCCATGGCAGTGATGTGTCGCATATCGCCTGCTTTTTGAATGGTGGACGTGGTTAGTCCGCCATACGGAAAAAATACAAAGTCGCATTGGTTATCTGATATACGTTTGCAATCCAATCATCTGCAAAGTCTAGAAACATGTGCGGCTTCCTCAGCCAAGCCTCGCCTTAATCACGTATGATTGTCGATAGTTTGCTCGATTATTACATTCGAGAACTTATAGCGGGGCCGTGTCAGAGTCACTTACCCAAGCACGTCACCTTGTAAGTCTGCACGAGTTCCTGTGAGTGGCACTTTTAAGGTCGTCGCTCCGAAAAAACTGTGTTACAAGCCGCCCTCTCACAAGGAGCATTCAGGGTGAAGAAAGTAACGAAGAAACGCATCAAGCGGCGCGAGTGGACCAAAGAAGATATCAAGGAGCTCAAGGCCCATTCGAAGGCCCGGACTCCGGTCATAAAAATATCAAAGGTGACCAAACGCACGATCGGTGCGCTGCGTCAGAAGGCCTTACATCTCGGGATCGGCCTCGGTCATCAGCGATAGCTTACTAAGGCGGTACCAAAACTCGCAGAGTAGGGCGGCTGACAGGCCGCCCTTGATCGCTCTTCGAGCTTTGCAATTGCCGGTGAGATGGTCCCCGACCCCAATTCTGCCAGGTCCTGCGCACCGTTTGTTTAGGCGTAGTGATGTCGGGCTTCATCCCGCTTGCCAGCGACTCTGATCCGCTTGGATATGGAGCGGTATGGGGCGGTTATCGTACCGTCCCTTTCGTCGCCGCCTAGAAATCGTCTGGCTCGTCGGTCGCCTAACGGTGCATATGCTGAATCCGCTGTGCACGTTCTTGGCCCGAAGCCTCGCAACGCGTCGACATTCTCTATCGACGAAGGCCTTCTACGTGAACAGGTCGTGTTAGAGGAATGTCGGTGCAGATTCGGCGTCGGCTTTATCTTACAATGAGCCGATCTGCTTCGCCTGTTCGAAGGGGGCCCGGTGGACGTGCTGAGCCACGTGCTGGGCGCGGTGGCCTTCTGACAAGTGCCGAACGCTGACCATCCCGCGGTCCTCCAGACGGGAACGACGTTAAATCAGGTCGTTCGCCGCTGATCGTGATAGCTTTAGAGCTCGGTAAAAAGCGAGCGCCTAGAAACGAGCCTGCGGATTAGCTCAGACTTGTTCCAGTCGAAAGTCCCGAGCGATATGGCGCGCTCAGCAGCAACAGAAAAAGCGCCCTGTTGGCTCCATAGCTGGCGGCAGATCGGCTGTTTCCTGAGCCCGTCATAACCACGGTGCCATCGGTTGCGCATACCGACCACAACCACCTTCGCCCACGCTGCTTCAATAAAACTTCGAAGGTTGGCAGATCAGACATTGCCGCAGTCCAACGTCATTTCCGAGGACCATGCATTGATTCTCAGAATTAGAGAGCGGCTTTCAAGCAAGCGCTCTCCAGGCGATGCCTGACTGCAGCTAGCTTGCTAACTAGCTCGAGGGAGTCCGGAACGCCGAACTCGGCTAAAACGAACTCGTCCAGTGCTTCCAGCTTTGTAGAGACGCTCATGAGATGCTTGCAAGTCTTGTCCGTTAGCGACAATTGTACGACCCGAGCATCGCGTTTGGAGGGCCTGCGTCGAAGAAATCCATTTTTCTCCAGCAGCTTTGATTGGGTCGTCACGAATGAAGCGTCTACGCGCATCAACTTTGACACCACATTGACCGGAATTCCGTCTTCGCCTTCCAAATCCGCCAAGGCCGTCAAGATCGTCCATTGTGGCCCAGTAACGCCAAGCATATTGGCCCGAAACTGGCGAAGCTCCTCCAAACGCGCATTGATGGATCTGATCTCCCACGTGAAACGGCAGACCATCTCCTGCCCGTCGGCCAAATTTGTACCCATCGCGCTTGTTGGACTAGACAAATCTGGCGGCATCGTGTGTGAGGGTTTCCATCCTTGGTTTGCTTCCCCTTAGCGCGAATCAAGAATGTGGACAATCTCATCTGAGGAAAGCGGTCGAATACTTGGTACGATTCGAACGAACGGGGTGCCCCGGGGATGCAGCGACGGAATTCTAGACTCCTCCATGCGCAGTGACATTCCGAGCTGCATTGGCTTCGCGGCGGCCATCATCGACGAGACCTGCATTACCGAGCATCCGATCGAGGCGCAGGAATCGTTGTCAGCGAGGAGTGCGCCTAGGCTGAGAGAGGCTCCTGGTCGCCTGTCGTGGAGAACGAAATTACAAAGGCCATCCAGAATCGACTTGCCGTCCTTGGCCTCTATACCCTCGAGCGCCAGTGCAGCATCCTCGTGTGGCAGACTTCTCGATTCAGCAAACTCGCAGCGAGCATGGAGGCCGCTTCACCAGGCAACTGCCGCGGCTCGGCAGGGTTATCGAGCGTAAAGTAAAAGCGCCCAGCCACGGAGCTGCGGGGTTATCCGGTGGAGAACGCCAGTGAACGGGAGGTCGCGTGACGCCGCACGAGACTGCTGAGCTGGCGCACGTCTCGCGCGCAACGCACTATGTCGCTCTAGGTTTATCCGATTAAGAGGGCGCCTAAGGAATCGGCCGAGAAGTGGATTGATGCCGAAACTCGCGAATAGGCAAATTGCTGAATGCCATCCGCGAATGCCGGCGGGCTCCTTGGTTGTGTGATGTGGCAGACGTGGCACCGCGGTTCCGCGGGCTGCCTGGCGCGTCTCGAGCCAAGGCCGCCGAAACGGCTCTTCATGATGGCGCGGCCGTTTGCCAGAACACTCGCCGAGCGCCGTTTGTGTAATCTGAGGCCGCGAACGCTATGGACACGATAGACAAGCTGACGCGTTGACCGCATGCCGCAGCAACAGCGGCGGCAGCAGCAGACAGAGTCTTTGGCAGCGTGATTAGAAAGAGATGAGAAGCGGTCAATTTCCAACTAACAAACCGGTTCAAGCGGTCCCGCTCCGCGGGCCATTTCAGACGCGACCTTCTTCATCAACCGCATGGAGGTGATAAGCGAACTGCGCGGTGCCCAACCCAATAGTTGCGACGTTCATCTTGAACAACTCCTCTGCAGCCAGCACATCTGGCATCATATCACGGGCGTCGAGAGAGCGGGACCGTCTTCCCATCAACGGCCGGCTGCGTGTTGAAGAGACGTCGTTCACTTCGCTAGCCCAGGCCCGCGTCGGATAGCGAACAGATTCTTTCGCAATTTCGGGATTGCTTCTTCTAGAATGAAGGTACAAGGCTGAATGATGGGAATGCCATGGGTCAGGTGATACAGAATGATGAAGCGCAGATTCGGGATCACCGGGGCGAGATGGTGCGCAGGACGGTCGAAGAGACGCTGAATGCCGTGCTGGAGGCCAAAGCGGACCAGCTTTGCGGCGCTGCGCGCTATGAGCGCAACCAGCTCGGCAGGACACGCGAGCCGGCAGCTACGAGCGAACGTTGCAGACCAAGGCGGGACACATCAATCCGTGCGACTGATTTTTGCATCGAGGGAGCCGCAGAAGGCGGGCCGCTTAGATGCCGAGCAACAGATTAGTCGAGGTCCGGGACCGTGCGTTTCGAACTGGCGACACTCATCTGGCTGAAATCACCAATCGATTGAGAGCGACGGTCCAAACTTGTATTCTGCTAACGGTCTTCGTCGAGCCTGTCGCTAGGATGATTGGGAGTTCTTTCTGGGAAGGTGACAGCAAGGCGCACTTGTCAGTCGAACGTAGGATCCCAAAGATGGCCGAGATCATCACGAGGAGAGTGGCCGCTGCAGATGCAGAAGTCGTCGGTCGCTTTGTCGATGCACTTTTGGTCGAGCTGAGTGGCAATCCGTCCGATGCAAGTCGTAGGGTCGACAGCGCGCGAGCAATCCTCGCAGACAAGGGTAATTATCTGGGGTTTCTCGCAGAAGAGAACGCCGGTCCGCTCGGGCTCATGATGATCACCGAATTCACCGCCGTCTACACGTTGGGTGTCGCCGCGACGATCACCGAATTGTACGTTTTGCCCGCGCATCGCTCACGCGGTGTCGCTGAGCGGTTGCTCGGAGCCGCGATCGACCATGGCAGGCTGCGCGGCTGGAATAGGCTCGAGGTGGGTGCGCCTAGCCAGCCGGCGTGGCAACGATCTCTTCAATTCTACAAGCGAAACGGGTTCACCGAAATCGGACCGCGCCTACGATTGAAACTTGGTTGATCGACTAAAGCCGCTTATCTGATTGCGGTCGCATTTCGGAGCGGTTCCTCGCAACGAGGCAATAATTGAGTTTGCTCGCGTTGACTTCCGCTAACCGGTGTTGCGGGGACGCTGATCTGAAAGAGCCCGTGACCGGTATACCCAGATACAAGGATGATGTGACGAAGACCATAAGCTTCTCGGTCGGACCTGACCGGTGGCAGGTCCTGGTCATGGACCGCCCCGGATTTGCCGGAGGCTCCAAGTCTTGAGAGCATGGAGCTATGATGAGCAAAAAACGAACAAGTGTTCACCCGAGGTCCGGGCCCCAGCGGTGCGGATGGTTCTGGATCATGCCAGCGAGCACCCGTCTCGCTGGGCAGCAGTGACATCGATTGCGGCCAAGATCGGCTGCACGCCGCATTGCATGACTGGGTGAACCGAGGTTGACTGTGAGCAGCGGGGCGGCGTTCCGGTCGACATCGCCGAGAAGCTGAAGGCACTGGAACGCGAGAACCGTGAGCTTCGGCACGTCAAGGAGATCCTGCGCAAGGCTTCCAACTGTGAGCCCTTTCGCGCGGCGTGGTTTGATGGTAGCGCTCGCCCCGTCGGCGCCGGCCGATCGAGCACGCAGTGGTCCCTTTGGCGTCGCCGAACACACTGGGCCATTCTCCGAAGGCGAGATTGGTGGTGACGATGACGAGGGTGCGCTCATAGAGCCGGCTGATTAGGTGGAGAGAAGCTGGCCGCCAGACTAGGCCAAGGGTAAATATCCGAGTTCTCCAAGAAGTCCATCCGGGTGCTCAGCAAGGCGTCCTTGCCGTGCATTGCGGGTCTCGATCTCGAGGCGTTTGACGCCAATGAGCGAGAGGTCGCGTGATGCCACGCGAGCCTGCTGAGCTGGCGCACGGTCTTGCGCACAACGCGCCGAGTCGCTCGACGTTATCCGCGACGGCTGTGAGCTCTCGCTTCTGTGATGTTTGCACACGAGGCACCGCGCTTTCTTGGGCTGCCTAGCGCGAGTGTCAGGCCATTGCCGCCGGATGCCGCCGGGTAGCCTTTGACGATGTCGCAGCTGTTTGCCCGGGCACTCGCTCAGCTGCCTTTTGCGCATCCCGATATTTTCACTTTCGCTCGAAATGCGCTGCGTTGCTCCGGTGTTGCTGCTGCCGTCCCCATGACGACATGCCGACTGATATCTAGCCGGCATCGTTCGCTTGCGTAATGTGTGGGGAGGAGCTCATGTCGGGAGCATGCCACCCGGCCCGGTCCTAACGTTTGCGATCCCGTGCGTCTCGCCAAAGGGTAGCTCGATACACCGCAAGGCCGGGTGATCATAGATAAGCGGCTCGATTCGGCAATCGGCGAGGTGCTCGTGACGGGCGACGGGCGAGGGCATCCGGACCGTGCTTTCGATATGCGGCGCAGAGCAATGTCAACGGCTGCAGCCCGCTTTCCGCCAACCATCCTGCAATGTACGGCTTCGCCGAAGCTGCGTCGACTATCGGATGGTATACGGCCGCGGCCGTTTTCCGTCGGTCCGTGCCCTCAACGGCACCTCTGTCGTTCTCCGCCAGCGCTACGGCCCTGAATTGATCGCGGCAGAAGAGCAATCGCAGGCGCCGCGGCTTGCAGTCAAATCCGACTGGAGAAGCATGCCAAGGCCGCTGTGTTTAGGCGCAAAGGCGTCATGCTGGCTGACTTTGGCAGCAGTAGGCGTGGGCTAGAGAGCGCGTGGCCGCACGTCAGAATGCAAATTCGGAAATATTCGTCCCACGAGCTGAAAGGGGGTTGAATCGCACGTGGCGTCAAGTTGTACGATCTCAAACATAGCCGGTTAACGAGTGGCAAAAAGTGCGAATGTCCCAATTCTTAGGCTCTTGTAAGATGAGCGCGGTCAGCAGCGGCAGTTGTGGGTTCGCTGGCTGGCTCAGTGCCCTCGCGCGATGGTCCGGCGAAGACCGCTGGCGAACTTCCATTTTTCACTGAACGGCAGCGGCCAGACCCAGTCAAATTGGCTGACTGTCTCGTTCGCGACTCGAGATGGTGGGGCCGTCTTGACCTGTGCTTCCGTCATGATCTCCGCGGTGCAGATCGCTTCAAGGATCTCGATGTCAAATGCCAGGAAGAGCCGGGCGCCTCGCGCGGCGGTGCCCCAGAGTCGCGGATTAATACAACTATAGGGGAGGATGGGGTGACAAGGCAGCGTTCTTTGTTAACGCCTGGTCCGCTTGCACTCGCGCCAGCGGTCAAAACGCAGATGCAGTTCGACCTTGCATCGCGTGATTTCGAGTTCAAGGAAGTGACCGCCCGTATGAGGCGGTTGATGCTCAATCTGTCGGGAAATCCAAAAGGATACTCGGTTGTCCCTATTCAGGGAGGTGGCTCTTTTGCAATGGAAGCCGCTCTCTCGTCATTTGTGTCGCAGGGCGACCGACCGCTTGTTTGCATAAACGGCATCTATGGTGAGCGCATGCTCAAGATTCTCCGGCTCTGGGGTGTTCAAGCAGTTCAGCTTGTCAAGCGAGCCACCGATGCTTTGGACCCTCAGGAAATCGCCGCCTGTCTGAACCAAGATCCAGCCATCACTCACCTATGCTTTGTCCATTGCGAGACCACGACGGGGATCGTCAATCCGCTCGAGCCAATCGTAGACGGTGCAAGGCGGCGAGGGATCAAGACCATCGTCGACGCAATGAGTTCGTTCGGCGGCATCCACATCGACCTAAATCGTGGCGGGCCAGACGTCTTGGTCACGTCGAGCAACAAGTGCGTAGAAGGCCCTCCAGGGCTCGCTTATGTCATTGCGTCTCACGAACTTCTGGAGAATTCGGTTCAAGAACCGAAATCATTTGTGCTCGACGTTAGAGATCAATGGCGCTCGTTTGAGGACACAGGTGAATGGCGATCGACTCCGCCCACACATATCGTTCAGGCCGCCACGAAGGCGCTCGAGATCTTGGGAGACGAAGGCATCGACGTTAGGCGCCGCAGGTACGAAAAGATAAAAGATCGCGTCATCAACGAACTCGACGGTTTGGCTACCCCGCTTCTCGCGACGAACTTACAGTCTCCCATCTGCGTGGCGTTCGTTGCGCCGGCCGGGATTTCGGATCAGGTCGCGTTCGATCGGTTGTATTGTCACTTGGCGGCCCACAATCTGTACGTCTATTCGAAGCTCCATCTTCCGACCCGGAGTTTTCGCATTGGCTGTATTGGAGAAATTCAACCCAGTTGGATCGAGCAGTTGGGGTGCGCCTTTCGCACATATTTTCGGTCTGGTCGCACCGGGCTTGCGGGACGGACGTCACCCCGGGAGACTAGCGAAAGTCGTGCCGACACATCGCATTCAATCGCGACCGCCTCGCGGTACCCATTTTCCACGGAAACTGCTGTTCTGCACGCCGGATATCGTCGCGACCCCACAACTAAGGCCGTGGCAGTGCCGATCTACCAGAATACGGCTTACGAACTCGACGGTGATCTCAACCATATTGCGGACGTCTACAACGTAAAGGCCGATGGTTTCACTTATACGCGGATTATCAATCCGACGACCCGTGCGCTGGAAAGGAGATATGCGGCTGTCGACATGGGAAGCGACTCTCTCGCCGTTGCATCGGGCCAAGCGGCGACGTTCCTTGCAATCGTCAACTTGTCGAGTGGCGAAGTGGGGGACAATGTCGTCGCATCTCCGTACCTATATGGCAATACGTGGAACCTGCTCCACAACACGTTGAGGCGTCTCGGTATCAGCGTTAAGACGGCAGATCCTCGATACCCAGAAACCTTCGAACGTGCCATTGATGACCGCACAATATGCCTGTTCGGAGAGGTGATCTCGAATCCCTGTCTGATTCCGCTTCCCGTCAAGCAGCTGGCAGAAATCGGCAGAAGGCACGGCGTGCCCCTGGTCGTAGACAATACGACAACGCCGCTCGTGTGCCGTCCATCAGCGCTCGGTGCCGCGATTACGACGTACTCCGCGACCAAATACATCTGCGGCCATGGCACGACCCTGGGCGGACTAATCGTTGACAACGGCGCTTTCAATTATAGGGGGAGCTCACGCTTTCCCTTGTTCAACAACCCTGACGACGCCCACGGTGGCATCATCTGGCGCAACGCGTTGCAGGATATCGAGGATCTTGCCCAGAGCGAGTTTCTCTTGAAAGCCCGGATGACTTGGCTGCGCGATACCGGTGCGGCCATCGCCCCCTTTGCAAGCTTTCAACTGATCCAAGGGCTTGAAACACTGCACCTTCGCATGAAGCAGCACTGCGCAAACGCGAAGATCGTAGCCGAGGCTCTTAAAGAACATCCAAAAGTATGTCGCGTCTTTTACCCAGGCCTATTTGAAGGAGCTGATCGAGAAACCATCGATCAAACACTCAACGCAGAGTATGGGCACGGGGCGATGGTCATGTTCGAGGTCGAGAACGAACAAGCCGGACGCAAGTTCATCCAGAACGTCGACTTGATGTACCACGTTTCAAACGTGGGGGATGCCCGCACGCTTGTGACACATCCTGTTTCGACGACCCACACTACCGTCCCACGGGAAAAGCGCGAAGCCGCCGGCATATTTGGTGGCTCGATCCGGCTTTGTGTCGGCATCGAAGATGTCAACGACATCATCAAGGACTTGAACAAGGCACTTTCGGCAATCTGACAACCTGAAGCTGTCAGGAAGGGGTTCGCATGAAACAGGCAGATGCTTGGAAACTGAGGTCGTCACGTTATGAGGCGGTTCAATTCAGCCGCGAGATCAACAAGCAGCTCTCCGAGCTGAGACCAGATAACATAACGGGAGCTGCTTATATCGCCAAAGACTATGCTGTAATCGCAGCCTGCGTGGTCGCGACGATCTCTTTCTCCTGGTGGCTCTATCCGCTCGCTGTCCTACTGATAGGTGCCTATCAACGTGGATTGACGACAATCGCTCACGATGCGGCCCATCGTACCCTCGCCAGAAACACCACCTGGAACTATGTCCTGGGGATTCTGTTCGCGGCCTATCCTCTGTTCCAACGCCATTGGGCATACCGGATCTCACACGTCTATCTGCATCACCCGTTTTTGGGCGACCCGGAGAAGGATCCCGATCTAAAATTCTTTTTGGCCCGCGGTGTTTACGACGTCCAGCCTCCTGGGCGGTACGCCTTCAATATGATCTGGAAGCCGATACTGGGTGGCGCGACGGTCGCGTATATGAAGTACCTTTGGACGAACCGGTTTTCAATAGCAGATAGCGAGGACCAGGATCGGTCGGGCATTCTTGTCGATACGTATGGCTTCTATCTGTTCTGGTTCGCCATACTGGGCGGGTCATATCTTCTTGGTATCCTCCACTTCGTCATCCTGTTCTGGATCGTGCCCTATCTCACCACGTTTCAGGTCCTCGGCTGGTTTATCGAGCTCGCCGAGCACTCGCCCATGTGCGAGACCGAAACCAAGAACGTCTATCTAACTCGCAACAGAAAGGGGAATTTTCTGGAAAGAGCGATCTTTGGGCAGAATTTGGATGAATACCACCTAGAGCATCATCTGTCGCCCGGCATCCCTTTCTGGCTCTTGCGCAAAGCTCAGAAAATTCGAATGCAGGATCCTCAGTACGCAAGCGTTGCTTCAACTTGGGGAGGGCTATTCGTCAAGGGACCTCAAGGTCAGCCGAGCGTAATCTCCCAGTTAAAGCAGCGAAATCGACGCCTGTATGAGCAGTCCCTGGCTGGCGCAAATGCGCGGGAGAACCTGGCTTGATCTCGCAACAGGCAGAATCAGTCCGAGCCGTGGTGGGCATCACCTCAAACCGTCTTTTGGCTGATGGCGTGCACCGCGATTGGTTGCGGCGCAAATACGTGCATGCCCTCGTTCGTTACGCGGGGGTGACGAACGTGATACTACCGACTATCGATGCCGATGATGTGGGGATCGATGGCGTTCTTCCAATCATGTCCAGGCTGGACGGTCTGGTGCTGACTGGAGATGAATCGAATATTGATGCTGCCGTCGTGCGGTCGCCTGCTTCCACTACACCGACGAACCAACCGGATGTTGAAGTTGGCATCCGCGACCGTCCAAGGGACAGGCTGTCCGCGGCAGCCATTGGTGCGGCCGTTGCATTCGGGATGCCCATATTGGGCATTTGCCGTGGCCTCCAGGAGCTTAACGTCTATTTCGGCGGCACGCTTCATGCATCGCTGGCGGAATGGAGGCCGGAGAGTGGAGCGATGCACGCCGAGAAGCCATGTCTCCCAAGGGATCGTCAGTACGATGTGTCGCACTACGTAACAATACCGTCTGATGGTGTGCTCTTCCCGATAGCGGGCGCGACCGAGGCGCAAGTCAACTCGTTGCATAACCAAGGCATAGAAAAAATTGCCTCTGCGTTGAAGCCCGAAGCGTGGACGTCCGACGGCCTGGTCGAAGCCGTTTCCGTAATTGGCGCGCCGACCTTGCAGATTGGTGTGCAATGGCATCCGGAGTGGCACGTGGCTACCGATCTTTTGAGCAAGCGACTCTTCAAGGCATTCGGAGACGCTTGTGTCGCATACTGCCAGAGAAATAAGCGATAGGGATACTGTGAAACGCCAAGGGAAATGTCCTCCTTGTAAATCGAAACAGGAGTCTCTCGAATTCGGTTCGAGAAAGGCTCCTGCATCGCTCGATTCCACGCGCGTGCAGACGGAGCGAACGGGGGCGCGTCGTTTCGCCGTGGGAGTTCTCTATGTCGTCCTCTATGTCATCGTTAGTGCGGCAGGTGACATCTATGCGGCATCGTATTTTCAGCAGGCAGATATTTACAGCACTCTCCTGCTGTCCTTTGCCCTGGTATGTCTGACGTTCAACCTTTTGGCTCGGCGCGAAAGCGGTCGACCAAGGATCACGAAGTCCTCGCTTACAGCCCTGGCGTCGCTCAACGTCGTCACCGCAATCAGCTGGGTTGGGCTTTTCATCGGACTGAAATATGCCGAACCCGCTATCATCGTCACGTTCATGGTGGCGTTGGGGCCTGCTGCGACTGTGTGGCTGAACGCCTGGATCAGAAAACAGGGCCATCCCCCGAAATCGGACGTTGCCGTAAGTGCTTTGGTTGCGCTCATCGGGGGGTACATGATTTGGATTTCGGCAAGCGGCAATGCCGGCGTCGAATGGGGGCCTCGGTCATCATTCGGCATTTTTGTGGCTATTGTGGCCGGTCTATCGCTCGCCCTTACCAATGTCCTCATGAAATTGCTGTTCGACCGTGGATTGTCGGGCCGACAAGTGCTTGCTCATCGCTTCTATGGCACGCTTTTGTTGCTGCTGCTTTTTGTCGATCGCTCCTCAATCGTACTTGAGGTTTCGCAGCGTTGGTGTGCGATCGCGATCATTGCATTATCGACGATCATTGTTCCGTTGCTCCTGATTCAGGAGGGCATCCGCCGCGTAGAACCAATGACGGTAAACATGGTCCTATCCGCGGCTCCGATCATTTCGTTTCTGTTTCAGTATTGCGATGCTCGTATTGCGCCCTCTTCATACACCTTCATTGGAAATATTCTCATTACGGCTGTCGCCCTTTGCGCCATTTATGTCCAGTATCGGAGGTCCAGATGAACAAGCGCCATTGTGCAATAGTCGACGCGTACTCGACAGGCCGTTACCTGCCGGAAGAGTTCAGACGTTACGGGATTGGAACGGTGCATGTGATGTCCGCTGCGCAGGTTCCTCCGATCTTTCGCTCGCATTTCGACACTGCTTCATATGATGAGCTAATTCGTCCGGACGAGCACATGAGGGACGAGGAGGTGATCGAATATCACCTGGCGGCGCTTCGATGCCGAGAGACGGAATTCATTATAGCCGGATGCGAGACCGGAGTTGAGCTGGCGGACTCGTTGTCTGAGCGGCTCGGCTTACCTTCGAATGGAACCGCCCGGTCAGCTGCAAGACGCGACAAATCGCGCTTGTCTGAAGCGTTGTCCTCCGCAGGAGTGCGATCGATCAGGCAGGTGGTATCAAGTAATGCTGAAGACTTCACAAGCTGGAAGCGACAAGCAAGCTTCGACGAAATCGTAATCAAGCCGCTGAATAGCACCGGCACGGAGGATGTGTTCTTCTGCTCGAGTGATGCTGACGTCCGGCGGGCTACGAGTGCCATTGTAGGAAAGACAAATCGTGTCGGAGCCTTGAATCACCTTGCTCTTGGGCAGGAGAAGATAAGGGGACAACAATATACTGTAAATGCCGTGTCTATCGACGGAGAAAGTTTCGTCACGGAGGTCTGGACTTATGACACCGTCCCCGTAAAGGGCGCAGCGTCGATCTGCTCGCTCGAACGTTTGCTGGATGGCGAGGATCCAGTCGTGGGACAGCTGTCCAACTATTTGATGCGTGCGTTGCAAGCGCTTGAGATCGTCAACGGACCCGCTCATGCAGAGATCATCGTCGACAAGGCGGGGCCCGTTCTGGTGGACTTTGGAGCGAGGCTTCAAGGAACAATGTCCAGAAAAGCCCGGACGATGGCGTTGGGTCACAATCACATGACACTAACGGCGTGGCGCTACGCAGATCCTGCTGGCTTTCTTGCACATATGAGACAGCGCGGCCCGTACAGCCGGAGGGCTCACGCGCTGTGTGTCTCGCTTATCTCTGACGTAGGCGGTCTTGTCCGCGGTTATCCGGGGCTCGAAGCAATCCGTAAGCTGCCAAGTTTCGCGGATGCAATTGCATTCGTTCCGGTAGGGGAAAACTTGGTTCCGACGACCGATTTAGCGTCAACACCGGGTATCGTGTACCTCGTGAACAACGACTTGAACCAGCTTGAGAGTGACTATCGCAAGTTGCGAGCAATGCGGATGGACGAGGTATTCGATCTAGCGAGCCTAGGTCAGAACTAATGCCAAGCGAGATCGGAACGACTGGCATGAATACGGCTCGCGTCGCGGTGGCTGGAGTGTGCGACTTTGACGGGGTCCTTCGAGGGAAGCATGTCGCGGCTGAGGATCTTTCGAATGGAGATAAAATCGTCAGATTTTCTGAAGCCGTGCTTGCCTGGGATTGTTCGGACCGAGTGATACCAGCGAGTTTTACCAAGAGGCCGCCATCAGCGTTCGGGGATGCGGACCTGCGCATTCTGTCGCGCACCGGTCGTCCCGTGTCCAATCGGCGGGATCTGTACCTAGCTGAGTTTGTGGGCGCCCATGAGAGCATCTGCCCGCGTGGTGTTCTGCGTAAGGTCCTAAGAAGAGCAGCTGAGCATGGATATAACTGTACTGCTGCGTTCGAGTTTGAGTTTATGCTTTTCAAGGAGAGCGCCGAGACCATCAATAATAAGCCATTTGATGAATGGGCTCCTTTGACGCTTGGACCATTCGGTTACTCACTGACGCGAGCCATTGCGAACGAAGAGCTGTTCGACGAGATCCTAGCACTGTGCGAAAACGCTAGGACACCTCTCAGTGGGCTTCATTTTGAAACCGGGCCCGGCGTGATTGAGGCGTCGCTGCGTCATTGTGATGCCCTGGATGCAGCTGATCGAGCAGTCATATTCAAGTCGATGATAAAATCGTGGGCGCAGACGAAAGGGATGACGGCCTCGTTTATGGCCAAAGTGTCTGAGAACTGGCCGGGTCAGTCGGGACATATTCACATCTCAATGTCATCAGATGGCAACAGTGCGTTCTACGACAGCGAGACGAGGTGGAACATCTCGGAAACTATGAGCCAATTCATTGGCGGACAGCTGAAGTACATGACGGAGTTTTGTGTGCTGGTTGCGCCGAACGTGAATAGCTATAAGAGATTGGTCGCCGGCTTTTGGGCTCCAATCTGCCCAAGCTGGGGGGTCGACAATCGTTCCTGTGCGGTGCGGGTCATCCCCGGAGGCTCGGAAGCGCACCACCTTGAGTACAGACTGAGTGGCGCAGATGTGAATCCATATCTCGCTCTCGCGTGTGCCCTCGGCTCCGGCATTCTAGGAATTGAGGAGGATGCTGACTTAGCAGCTCCGTTTGTTGGTGATGCAAGCGAGGAAAATGAACGTTCCCCGGAGCGGCTTCCCCAACATTTATTAGAGGCCACAAGCCGGTTTGCGCGATCTCAAAAAGCCATCGATCTATTTGGAGATAGGTTTGTCGAAGCCTTCTCGTGCTCCCGCCGTTGGGAGTGGGAAGCCATTCAACATCGAGTTACTGACTTTGAGCGCGAACGATACTTCGAGATTATTTAGCGTGCGCAAACTCTTGCGGCCGCGCTCGTGGGCAGCATCGGTGACGCCGCCGCGGATGCTGACGAAGAACTCGAGTAGGCGATCGCCTACCTCCGGTGCTGATCTCCAGCGCGCTACGGTACTCGTTTTTCGTGCAGCCCGACGACAAAGTCGGCAAAGGTTTCGGGCGTCATGATCGTCGGAGTGCCACCGCCGAAATGGATGTGGGAGACAGGTAATCGCCCACCGATCGCTTCCGCAACGAGATGCGCTTCGAAGCCGGCGGCGTAACGGGTTCGTCGCGCCTGGTCATAGAAGTGTGGCACCCGCAGTACCAGCACATTGACCGGCAAAACGAAACATGCAGGTAGATCGAGGCCGGCCGCCGAGTTGGAATCGACCTGAGCCATGTCCGGTAATCGGCCTCGCCGACCGCCGCAGAAGAATGCGGAGCCGTGGGTGTAGCGCGGTAGCTGTCCTGCCCATAGGTGATCGCCAGGTTCGACCGCATCTCCTTGCCTCTCACTTGCGGCTAATTATCGGATTCTGGCGCGCCCTTTTCACGCCGCCATGATCCGGTTCGACATCGCGCGGTTGCGCAGTTCCACCCGACGCGAGGTCGCAAGGGAGATCACGCCGTTCTGCTCGAGCTGGGTGAAGGTGCGTGATACCGTTTCGATCGTCAGACCGAGATAGTCGGCGATATCCTGCCGCGACATCGGAAGCTCGATCGCCGCATTCTTGACGGCGCGGCGCGCCATGTCGTGGAGGAAGCCGACGACACGATCTTCGGCGCTGCAGATCAGCAGCATCAGATGCTCCTGGAAGCGACGCAGTTCCTGGGCCGTCGCATCCCAGAGTTGGCGTGCCAGCTCCTTTTCGTGTATCGCACGGACCATGAGCGCGGCGCGCTTGACCACGATGACCCGCGTCTCGGAGACGGCCTCGGCCGAGGAGATATGGGTCTCGCCGGCCTCGAATCCGAAAATATCCCCGGGCAGATAGAATGCGCCGATCTGGCGACGTCCGTCTTCCAGAATCTTGTAGGTTCGGACGGCGCCGGAAACGACCTGATAGAGGTATTCCGCGGGCTCGTCCTCGCCGTAAATTTCGCTGTTGCGGGCGAACCGCATCGGCGTCCCAATCATGCCGAAGGGCCCTTCAACGCGCGCCTGCCGGCTGAGGATGCTGGTCGGGTGACGGCTGTTCTCGAAAGAAGTGGCGTTCTGGGTCTGCATGGCGACGCTCCATGAATGGGAAGATCGATGGAGGCAGATTGATCGCATCTCGTGGATCGGGAAATTTGGATATTTCCCCTAAGTAGAAGCCACTTACGTATTTGTACGTAGCTCCGGGGAGTGCAGGGCAATGAATGGTGGCCGCACGGCGAGACATCAGTGTCTCGGCGCGCGAGGCAAAAAGCGCTGCTAGGTCCCGTTCTTATCGGGATAGGCAGCGCGTGTGCTGGCTCGGTCCTGTTCCTGACGCCAGCGCGTCGTGTTGCGATCGGTCAAGGCGAGCACGAGCGCAAAGATCGCGAAGACGAGACAGACGGCTGAGACGACAAGCAGTGTACTCATTGCCATGTGCGGCTCCTCGATCTGATCAGCTAGCCGCCTTGACGTCTTCCGGCGATTCCACGTAGTAGCCGGAGTAGCCGTCGACGAAGCAGAGATGATCGTGGACTTCCCTGACGCCCGAGGTGTTCTCGGCGAGCACGATCGCGGCCTGACGAGCTCGTTCATCGAAGATCAGGCCGTGCAGATGCACGGCGCCGTTGCGTACCCAGACCTGGAAGCCGGCCGGCCGCCAGCCGGTGGCGTTGATTTCGCGCAGGATCCGTTCACGGATATGGCTGTCGTCGGCGGTCGGATCGGGAACTTCGCGCGCCAGCGATGCGACCGCCTGCAGGATGTCCGCCCGGGTGACGATTCCGATCATGGTCTTGCCGTTCACGACCGGCACCCGCTTCACGCCATGCTTGTGCATCAGATGCACGATCTCGTCGAGTGGTGTCTGCTCCTCGACGGTGATCGGGTTCGTCGCCATGACATCCTCGACCTTGCGGCCGCGTTCGTGCACGAAATCGGTCGCAGCGCGACCCACGCCGGTGAATAGCTCCAGCCATGCCGAGCGCTTGTGCCCTGTGCCGATCTCGCCGCGTTCCAGGAAATCTCCCTCGGACACCATACCCCTGAGCGTGCCGTCTTCGTCCATCACCGGCAGACCGCTGAGGTGGCATCGCAGCATGATGTTGGCCGCATCCAGGATCTTCGTGTGCGGACTGACGGCGATGATATGCTTGGTCATGATCTGATGCGCACGCATGTCGGACCTCCGTGTTGAAGCTTGAACAATGAGGCTTTGTGCGTTCCGCGCATTGACCTGGCTCAACGGTCCGCTTGGCCCCGCTCGAGAGATTCCAAGAACAGAATGAAGTCGCCCACCTGGTCCGGCTCGAAGCTGAACTGGGGCATGGTCGGATGGCCGGTAACGATTCCCTCCGCCAGCGATTCCTGTAGCATCTCGACCGGATAGCGTTCGTGCAACGTCCGGAACGGAGGTGCTATCCTCAGTGGGCTCGGGCTCACCCGATCGATTGCATGGCAGCGGGCGCAGTAGAGCTGCGCAAGGCGACGGCCCTGCTCCTGGTCCGCAGCGGCTGGAGTCAGCGCGGCGCAGATCGCGCTGATGACCACGAAGCCACGAGCGATATGGCTCTGAAATGTCCCGGCTGGATGCTTCACAGTTCGGCTCGCGCTTAGTGAGACATCAGGACCGGAACGGTCATCGCGCGCAGCATGTCGCGCGTCACGCCGCCGAGCAGAGTTTCCTGCAGGCGGGAGTGGCCGTATCCGCCCATCACAAGAAGGTCAAGGCTTTCATCCGCCGCGATCGACAGTAAGATTGACTGAACCTCGGACTTGGACGCCGACAACGACGTGATCTTGGCCGGAAGACCGGCCGTTGCAAGATATCGGACCAAATGGTCGGTGGAGCTTTCCGAGGGGATTGGGTCAGGGCCATCAATGGTGATGACCACGAGAGCGTCGGCTGCGTGCAATAGGGGCATCGAGTCATGCAGCGCGCGGGCGGCAAGCCGGCTGCCATCCCAGCAGATCCCGATTCGCTTCGCCGAGAACGCGCCGTGGAACGTATAGGGCATGAACAGAACAGGACCCCCGGCCTGGAACAAGAGCTCGCGCGGGATCACGTTGTCGTAGCTATTATATTCGCCCAGCGGCTGCACCACCACGGTCAGGTCATGCAGTCGCGCGCTCGCGCAGATCATCTCCCGCGCATCGATGGGGAGCGCACCCACGGCGCGGCTCGCGAAGGATATCCCCGCATTTCGCGCCTCGATATCGAAGACGCGCAGCGCAACCTCGGCGCGTTCGAGGGCCTGCTCATGTTCAGCCTCGAACAGGGAGGCGACCGCCGCGCCGCCTTCAACGACGAGCGGTACGCTGGCGGTCTCGTAGCCGATCGCCATTGCGTCGAGATGCGCGCCGGTGCCGAGCGCGAGCGAAACCGATCCGTCGACCGCGGGACGTGGCGACAACTCCGTCGGAATGTGGACCAGGATGTTCTTGAACATGGGCCGTTCTCCAAAGGGGGTGGAAGAGCAAGTGCTATCAAAGCACGGGTCGAGGTGAACAAATTTGATCTGCCTCATGCGCTGTCGTGGATTTTGATTGAGCGAGATCAATTCATCGAGCGTCTACTTCGCGCAAATGTTGTGCCGAACTTGGAGGGCCGACATGGCGCGCGTCGCATTGGTTACGGGTGGAAGCAGAGGAATTGGCGCCGCGATTTCGCGTGCCCTCGCTGCCGCCGGATGCCGGGTTGCGGCCTGCTATGCTGGAAATGCGGGAGCCGCGTGGTCGTTTCAGGATCAGACGGGAATTCCCGTATTCCAGTGGGATGTCGCGAACTTCCAGGCCTGTGCAGCCGGCGTCCGCGAGGTGGAGGCGGCGCTGGGCCCGATTGACATCCTGGTCAACAATGCCGGTATCGTGCGCGACGCCACGCTGCATCGAATGACCAAGCTGCAATGGGACGCGGTCATCCGGACCGATCTCGATTCGCTGTTCAACATGTGCCGGTCACTCATCGAGGGCATGCGGGCGCGGAAGTTCGGGCGGATCATCAACATCTCGTCGATCAATGGGCAGAAGGGTCAGATCGGCCAGACGAACTATGCCGCGGCGAAGGCCGCCGAGCTCGGCTTCACCCGTGCACTGGCGCTCGAAAGCGCGCGGTTCGGCATCACGGTCAATGCGATCTGCCCGGGCTACATCAACACCGAGATGGTGGCCGCGGTGCCGGCTGATGTCATGCAGAATTCCGTTCTGCCGCAGATCCCGGTCGGGCGGCTGGGGCAGCCGGAGGAGATTGCCCGTGCCGTCGCGTTTCTTGCTGCCGACGAAGCAGGGTTCATCACCGGATCGACGCTGTCGATCAATGGCGGCCAACACATGTGTTGAATAGGAGAGATGACAATGCTCGCCACCGATGTGATGCGTAGTTCGTTCGCGACGATCAAGCCGACTGCCACCGTGCTCGATGCCGTCGAGCTGCTGCTTGAGATCGATCAGTGCGGCCTGCCGGCCCGTGCGCAAGTTTAATTGGAGGGCGACGGTGCGTGTGCGCGGATTGCTCGAATCCAGTGACAGCAAATGCTCTTCAACGCACTCTCCGCGTCGCCCCCGCTCGACGATGCGCTGCGTAAGAGAGATCTTGAAATTCACCGCGTTTCACCAACCGGTTTTCCGCAAACGGGTTGCCCGATCTGACCTGGGCATGGGCACAGCAATCTGGGCTCGCCTGACAGCCGGCACAGACTATTGGAGCGCGTGATTTAACTCGCGATAAAACCCCCTATCGGAATCCTGCAGCAGGTTTTTTCGCATGGCAACGAGCAGGACGATCTATCGTCAGTCCGATGCAATGTTGCGTTCTGGCGGCAGGTGACGCCCGCAATGAATAAATACTTATGCCTTTGCGAGCGGCGGTACATGGCTCGAAATTCCAAGATACGCTTGCCCATGTGCTGCCTCACCAACGTGGCTTGGCGCGTCTTGATCTCCATGGACGAGCAGCCTTGAATGATCGCTTTCTAGGGATGCCTAGAGCCCAGCAGCGATCGCGATCCGCATCAATTCCGACATGCTGCGCACATTGGTCTTGGCCATCAAGTTAGCCCGGTAAACCTCGACTGTTCGCGGGCTGATGCCAAGGTCGTGGGCGATCACCTTGTTGATCTTGCCCGCCACGAGCCCCCGCAGAACGTCACGTTCGCGCGGCGAGAGATCCACAAGGCGAGCCTCGGCCTCGCGCTTGACCGTACCGTCGGCGGGGGCTGCCGACTGTGTTTGCAAGGCTTCGCCGATCGCACGCAAGAGCGCCTCGTCCTCGAACGGCTTTTCGATGAAGTCAACCGCGCCTGCCTTCATCGCCTCGACCGCGAGTGCGACGTCTCCATGACCAGTCATCAGAATGACGGGACATGCGACCGCGTCGGCCTTGAGTTTGCGGACCAATTCGAGGCCGCTCATGCCGGGCATACGGATATCAGATACAATGCAGTCGACCGTGCTGCCGGCGAGATGATCGAGAAAATCGGTTGCCGTCTCATAAGAGGTTACGGCAAAGCCATTGACGTCAAGAAGGAAGGCCAGTGAGTCCCGCATCGCTGGATCATCGTCGATCACGAGAATTGTACGCCGCGTTGTCATGCTTCTTCTCCGTCCTCCGCGAACGGGAGGATGAACTGAAAAACCGTGCCGCCTCCAGCGTTGGGCATCACGTCGATGCGTCCGCCATGGGATTCGATGATGGTCCGGCAGATCGAGAGGCCGACGCCCATGCCATGCTCCTTGGTCGTGATAAAGGGCTGAAATAAACGGTCGGCGATATCGGGGCTGATGCCCGGGCCGGTATCGGCGATGGTGAACGTCGCAACACCGTTAGTCTTGGTGACGCCGACGGTCAATTCGCGGCGCGGGCCCAAGGCCATCGCCTCGATCGCGTTGCGAACCAGGTTGAGCACGACCTGCTGAATCTGGATTTTGTCGACGATGATCGGGGGCATGTCCCGGTCGCTGCGGATCGCCACCCGGACGCCCTGTTCCTTGGCGCCGAGCAGCGCTAGTGCGACAGCCTCTTCGAGCAAGGTGGCCGGGCTCTCCAGGGACTGTTGGGTCTCGCCCTTCGCGACAAATTCGCGCAGGCGCTTGATGATGTCGCCGGCCCGTAGCGCTTGCTGCGCGGCCCGCTCGAGCGCGTCCCGAATGCGGGCAGCATCCGGTATCTCCGACGCCAGCAGCGCCTTCGCACCGCGCATGTAGTTCGTGATGGCTGACAGCGGCTGGTTGATCTCATGCGCGATTGAGGATGCCATCTCACCCATGGCGGTCAATCGCGACACATGCACCAGCTCGGACTGCAGCTCCTGAAGCCGCCGTTCCTGCGCTCGACGCTCGGTGAGATCGCGGATAAAGCCGGTGAAGAAGCGCTCTCCGCTTACCTTGGCCTCGCCGACGGCGAGCTCCATCGGGAACGTCGAGCCGTCACTTCGTTCCCCGACAACGATACGGCCAATGCCGATGATGTGCCGCTCGCCGGTCGTAAGGTAACGCTCGAGATAGCGGTCGTGCTCGCCGCGATACGGCTGGGGCATCAGGTTCGAAACGTTCTGTCCGACGACCTGGTCCGCTTTCCAGCCAAACAAGCGCTCGGCTGCAGCGCTGAAGGAGCGAATAATGCCGCGGTCGTCGATGACGATCATCGCATCAGGGACCGTGTCGAGGATCGACTGCAGATGGGCTTGGCGATTTCGCGCCTGATCGCTCTCCTTCAGTAGCCGGTCACCCATAAAGCCAAGGATCGGGCCGAGGACAGCAAAACAGGTGATATCGATCAGATTTGCAGGTTCAGTGACCAGGCTCCTGCCGAGGAATTTGGCGCTGATGACGAGGCAGAGCAGGGTGGTGAGGACCGCCGGACCGCGGCCGCCGGCGAAAGCGGCAAAAAGCACGGCCGGGACAAAGATGATCGTGAAGGTCCGGTCCTCGAAATAGTTATCTAGTCCCGCGCGCACAGCAAATACGAGTGCGGCCGCTGCCGCGGCAGTGCCATAGCGGTACCAAATGCGGTCGGACATATTTCCCCGGCAAAGCCCTCAACCTATTTGATGTTACAACGTCCGGAGGCGTGCTGCCACTGGCTGCTCTGTTCAAGACAGTGGGCGGACGACCTATTTGATCCAGGAACGCCAATGTGTCGGCTGCACCAGGATGCGTTCGATGGTCCCCGCCTTCATCCAGCCGCCCAGAATGCAGCGGCGGGGGAAGACGAGCTTGTGAATCGCGTTACCTTCGATGAAGGCGAGTTCAAGGTTTCGATCGAAGGGGGCGTCGCGACCGCCTCCCATGTCTCGCTGACGCCGGGCCCTGGGCGCTCTGGAGCGTCCGGTACGGGCATGTCAGACGGCCTTCTGAGTAGCCTCGTCGACACTGCTGGTCTTTCGTGCAAACAGGTTCAACTCGATCGTGCCCAGCGAACGCGCGGTCTCGATCGCGTACGTCGCGTCGTTCGCGCTACGCGCGGTAACGCCCTTGGCCCAGTCCTGCAGCGCTGTGATCTTCTCGGCGACCGAGGCGGTGGAATTGAACCTGCGGAAGAGCTCCCAGGCCTCGTTCGATTCGGTCTGCATCTGCTCGAACCAGTGCTGGTTTGCCTCGACCAGTTTCTCCGAGAATTGCGACTGGACGGCCATCGCGCGCTTCGCATAGCTTTGGATGGCGTCGGAGATGGGACGGGCTTCGCTGTGGTCTGTCATGTTCAACCTCCTTCATTGAGGAAGGCCCTGCTTTCCATACGTCCGGCAATTGCGTGTTGATGTGCGTCAACTCGATAGCTTTCCGGATCGCACGGCTCGAACGGCATCGTCTGGCGGGACGCGTCATGCCGCATTGATGCACGTCAAAATTCCGCTGAACGGTCGAGGCGGCGCCGGCGGCCTAGAACGGGCCACGGCGATGGTGCCGGGGAGGGCTGGACCCGGCCGGCTGGCTCAACGAAGGCCGATTTGCGTGCAAGATCATCCGGACGAGGGACAAGACAACGATCGCGAGCGCGCTCCGATCGAGGCGACCAGCTGCAACATGATTTTGTTCTCCTGACTAACTGCCAATGTCTTCGATGATGGTCGTAGCGCCTTGATTCCCATCAAGTGCGGGCATTGAGAACGATCAAGATGAACGCGCGGATCATGTGCGAGCTTGGTGTGGGCGTTGAAAGGAGAACGGCTATGCGCGCACACCAGATCATGACGAGACATCTCATTACTGTTGGAACCGAGACCTCCATTATCGAGGCCGCCTAGTTGATGATGGATCATCATGTCAGCGGTCTGCCGGTGGTCGAATCGTCTGGAAGACTGGTCGGAATCCTGTCGGAAAGCGGCGTTTTGCGGCGAAGCGAGATCGGTACGCAACGCCGGCGCGGCCGCTGGCTTCAGTTCCTTCTCGGTTCCGGTCATGCAGCCTCGGACTTTGTCCGTGAGCGCGGGCGGAAGGTCGGAGAGATCATGTCGTGTGATCCCGTCACCGTGACGGAAGAAACGCCCTTACCTGATCTGGTCAATCTCATGGAGAAGATGGGCGTTAAACGGCTGCCAGTGATGCGCGAGTGGCGCCTCGTTGGCCTCGTGACACGTGCCGATCTACTGCGGGCAGTCGCGTCTATCGCGCACCAGATCCCGGATCCTACGGCTGATGACAAGCACGTCCACGATCGCATCGTGCGCGCACTCGACGGTGCAAATTGGTGTCCGCTCGGGCTGCAAGTCTCGGTGCGCAACGGCGTGGTGCACATGCGGGGGATCATCGTGGACGAGCGGGCGAGGCAGGCGGCAATTGTCGCGGCGGAGAATGTCGCCGGCGTCAAGGAAGTGCACGATCATCTGTGCTACGTCGACACTTATTCCGGTTTCTATATCCAATCCGCGGAAGACGAACGAGCAGCGAAAGCGAAGGAGATGGCAGGATGATCGTTCGCCCCGTAATCATTCTGATCCCGTTGACCGCAACTGCGGTGGTCGGCGCCGGTGTCGTGGGATTCGCCGCAACATTGATTACGATCTTGGTGATCGTGGGCTTCGCGGTCGTTGCCTGCGGATCGACCGTCAGCAGCAAAGCAACGTCAATACCGGCAGTCCGGCCGTCGTCCACAGGCTGGACATCTGACCACAAATAGTACTCGTCCGATCCGTTCGCAGTTCCTGACCATGTGAGCCGCACGTCGCGAATAGCGCGTCGCTCCTGTTCCTGGCGGTAAGATAGCCGCGCCTCAGAGCATTCCGTTGCGGCAGATCAATACGGGCGTCTCGTACCAATGGCAGCATGAGCAAGGAATCAGCCCATGCGAGGGTCCCATGACATCATTTGACGTTCGTTTCATCAAGACGGTTTGCGACGATACCGGCCACGAACATCGCGCCTGCCAGGCAGCATTCAAGGTCGACGCGGTCTCGCTTTCCGCGGCTGCACAGCTGGCCGAGGCCGACTTCTGCAGACAGAAGGGCGTCCGCGACTGGACGATCTTTGCCGATTCCATGGAGCTTCGAACGCCGCCAGCTTTGCCGTCGGCGTGGGGCGGCTAGCGACCCATAGACGGCCGTCGCGATCGATTGCCGCGATATCGCGCGCTTGATCAAGATCAAATCGACAATCGGATCCTTCGGCTAGAGGTGGAGAGCCAAAAGGGGTGAGAAATGACCGACCGATCAGCTGGCAATAGCTCGCCGCAATTCGAGAAGCTTCTCGCTCGCTTGCGCGCATTTCTTGCGCGTCGACACGAATTCGATCTGTTGACCGCCAGGGAGGTCGACGAGATCGCTCACGAGCTCAATCTCGCGACGTCGGACCTTCGTGCGCTTGCCCGTGAGCAAGGTTCACCGGAGTTGCTCAGCAAGCGTCTCGAGCATGCAGGTTTGTCCGAGCAGACGCTCGCTTCGTCCCATTGCGATGTGTTGCGTGATCTGCAGCGGATGTGCGGTCTATGCCATGAGAAGGCTCGCTGCGCCGCGGATCTCGCGCGGGAAAGGCGGGCCAGTCCGGAACGATACTGTCCGAATGAACTGACCCTGACGGCGCTGATCCGCGGCGCCGGCAGCGCGCGGCGTGGCGCAGAAATTGACGCCGATCAAGTGGCCAGCGGCGAGATTGTGGTTTCCATGACGCCACCGCATCCAAAGAAAGCTTCCACATGACCAGTCCATCTTCCATTTCAAAGTCGATGACGATGGGCGAAGCCGGCTTGACATCGGCACTTGCGGTTTTTGCCTTCGTTAGCTTTCTGGGCGCGGCGATGGGGCACGATGCGGCGTTCAGTCTTCACGCGTCGCTTGCTTGTGTCGCCAGCCTGATCTCCGTGGTCATGATCGGTAATCGCTACCTTGACCGTCCGGCCCAACTGCCTCCGGCGGAGATCGGCGGGCGTCCCAACTACTATCTCGGACCGATCAAGTTCGCGTCTGCGATGGCGATGTTCTGGGGCATCGCGGGCTTCACTGTGGGTCTGATCATCGCCATGCAGCTGGCCTGGCCGGCGCTGAACTTCGATCTGCCCTGGACGACATTCGGCCGGCTGCGGCCGCTGCATACGTCGGCCGTGATCTTCGCGTTCGGCGGCAACGTCCTGATCGCATCTTCGTTCTACGTCGTGCAGAAGACCTGCCGCACGCGCCTTGCCGGCGACCTCGCGCCCTGGTTCGTGGTGGCGGGCTACAACTTCTTCATCCTGATCGCCGGTACCGGCTACCTGCTCGGCGTGACCCAGTCGAAGGAATACGCCGAGCCGGAATGGTACGCCGACTTCTGGCTGACGATTATCTGGGTGACGTATCTGCTCGTGTTCCTGATGACGCTGGTGAAGCGCAAGGAGCCGCATATCTTCGTCGCCAACTGGTTCTACCTGGCGTTCATCATCACAATCGCGGTGCTCCACCTCGGCAACAATGCCGCGCTGCCGGTTTCCTTCCTCGGCTCGAAGTCCTACATCGCCTGGGGCGGTGTGCAGGATGCGATGTTCCAGTGGTGGTACGGCCACAACGCGGTCGGGTTCTTCCTGACCGCCGGCTTCCTGGCGATCATGTACTACTTCATTCCGAAGCGGGCGGAGCGTCCGGTCTATTCATACCGGCTTTCGATCATCCATTTCTGGGCCCTGATCTTCCTCTACATCTGGGCCGGCCCGCATCATCTGCACTACACGGCGCTGCCGGACTGGGCGCAGACGCTCGGCATGACCTTCTCGATCATGCTCTGGATGCCGTCCTGGGGCGGTATGATCAACGGTCTGATGACGCTGTCGGGAGCCTGGGACAAGCTGCGCACCGATCCCGTGCTGCGCATGATGGTGGTTTCGGTCGCCTTCTACGGCATGTCGACCTTCGAAGGCCCGATGATGTCGATCAAGGTCATCAATTCGCTGAGCCACTACACTGACTGGACCATCGGCCACGTGCATTCCGGAGCACTCGGCTGGGTCGGCTTCGTCTCATTCGGCGCGCTCTACTGCCTGGTCCCCTGGCTGTGGAATCGCCCATTGTACAGCCTGAAGCTGGTCAACTGGCACTTCTGGATCTCGACGATCGGCATCGTGCTCTACATTTCCGCGATGTGGGTCTCGGGAATCCTGCAGGGCCTGATGTGGCGGGCCTACACCTCGCTCGGTTTCCTCGAATACTCCTTCATCGAGTCCGTCGAGGCCATGCATCCCTTCTACATCATCCGTGCAGCCGGCGGCGCGCTGTTCCTGATCGGGGCCCTGATCATGGCCGTCAATCTCTGGATGACGGTCAATGCCGGCAAAGCCAGCGAAGCCGAGGGCGCCGCTGCCCTCCAGCCTGCCGAATAGGTCGCGCAATGTCCTTCTGGAATCGACACAAGATCTTTGAGAAGAACTCGATCATCCTGATCGCCGGTATTCTCGTCGTCATTGCCATCGGTGGGCTGGTCGAGATCACGCCGCTGTTCTACCTGAAGAGCACGACCGAAGCGGTCGATGGCGTGCGGCCCTACACGCCACTCGAGCTCGCCGGTCGCAATATCTATGTCCGCGAGGGCTGCTATCTCTGCCATTCGCAAATGATCCGCCCGCTGCGCGACGAGGTCGAGCGCTATGGCCACTATTCGCTCGCCGCGGAAAGCATGTACGACCACCCGTTCCAGTGGGGCTCCAAGCGCACCGGGCCGGATCTGGCGCGCGTCGGCGGCAAATATTCCGACGATTGGCACGTCACTCACCTGATCAATCCGCGCTCGATCGTTCCGCAGTCGGTGATGCCCGGGTACCCCTCGCTCGCCAAGACGGAACTCGACCCGTCCGACGCCACGGCTCATCTGCGGACCAATCGCGCGGTCGGCGTACCCTATACCGACGAGCAGATTGCCAACGCGGTCGCCGATATCAAGGCGCAGGTCGATCCCGACAGCCCCGGCTCTGATGCTTTTCAGAAGCGCTATCCGAAGGCCTTGGTCCGCAACTTCGACGGCAAGGGCGGCAATCCGACCGAGCTCGACGCATTGATCGCCTATCTGCAGATGCTCGGCACGCTCGTCGACTTCAAGCTCTACAACGAAAAAGCCAATCTGCGCTGAGGGCACGAGCATGAAAGCGATCATTCAAGCCGAGAATTTTGCGTCGAGCCTGGTCGGCACACTCTGGACGCCGATGTTCGTTGGAATCTTCGTAGCGATCGTCGTCTACGCGCTCTGGCCCCGCAACAAATCTCTCTTCGATGCTGCAGCTCGGATGCCGCTGCGGGAGGACTGACCGATCATGAGCGAGCACAATGAGATCGACCGCGTTTCCGGTCGCAGCACGACCGGTCATGAGTGGGACGGCATCAGGGAACTGAACACGCCGCTGCCACGGTGGTGGGTCCTGACGTTCTATGCAACGATCATCTGGGCGATCGGTTACTGGGTCGTCTATCCGGCTTGGCCGCTGGTGTCGGGCTACACCACCGGTCTGTTCCAGTATTCTACCCGTGCCAGTGTCGCGACCGACCTTGCCGATCTGGAGAAGCTGCGCGGCGAGAAGATGGCGGTGCTGGGCATCGCCTCGCTCGCCGACATCGAGAAGGATCCGGCCTTGCTGGCGCTGGCTCGCGCGCGCGGCAAGACCGTGTTTGCCGATAATTGCGCGCCCTGTCACGGCAGCGGTGGCGCCGGCGCCAAGGGCTTTCCCAACCTGAACGACGACGACTGGCTGTGGGGCGGCTCGCTTGACCAGATCATGCAGACAATCCAGTTCGGCGCGCGGTCGGGACACGCCAAGACGCACGAAGGGCAGATGCTGGCGTTCGGTCGCGACGGCATTCTGAAGAAGGACGAGATCGTGACCGTCGCCAACTATGTGCGTTCGCTGTCGGGCCTTTCCACCGCGCCGAAGTTCGACGCCGCGGCAGGAAAAAAGCTCTTCACCGAGAACTGCACGAGTTGCCACGGCGACAACGGCAAGGGCAATCCGGAACTCGGCGCGCCGAACCTGACCGACCAGATCTGGCTCTATGGCTCCGACGAGGAGACGCTGGTCGAGACCATCACCAACGGCCGCGCCGGCGTGATGCCGGCCTGGGTCGGTCGTCTGGACCCCGTTACCGTCAAGGCGCTGTCGGTCTATGTGCATTCGTTGGGCGGCGGCAAATAGCTGCCGCCGCGAGGGCGTCCGGTATCATTGACCGAGGTCAAACCCGGACCTGGTGCAGGGATGTAGGTTTCAACGACGCCTCATCGAGCAACCCATGAACAAGTCCGCGTCGCCTGATCAATTCATAACCGACGAAGACGGGCCGCTCTACGCGCCTCGCAAGAAGGTGTACCCGCAGAGCGTCTCCGGCCGCTTCCGCTCGATCAAATGGCGGCTGATGGCTATCTGCCTCGGCGTCTACTATTTGCTGCCGTTCGTGCGCTGGAATCGCGGTCTCGGCGCGCCTGATCAGGCCGTGCTGATCGATTTTCCCAACAGTCGCTTCTACTTCTTTTTCATCGAGCTGTGGCCGCAGGAGGTCTATTACTTCACCGGCCTTCTGGTGCTCGCGGCCCTCTCCTTGTTCCTGATGAATGCGCTGGGCGGCCGCATCTGGTGCGGCTATCTCTGCCCACAGACGGTCTGGACGGATCTTTTCTATGCCGTCGAGCGGCTGGTAGAAGGTGACCGCCGCGCCCAGATCAAGGCCGACGCTGGCCCAATGACCGTAAGGCGCGCCGGTCGCCGTGCATTGAAGCACGCAATCTGGCTGATGATTGCCTGGTGGACCGGTGGCGCCTGGGTGCTCTACTTCGCCGATGCGCCGACCCTGGTGCGCGATCTGGCGACCTTTCAGGCCCCGGCGGTCGCCTATGTCTGGATCGCGATCCTGACCGCGTCGACCTATCTGCTCGCCGGCTACATGCGCGAGCAGGTTTGCGTCTATATGTGCCCGTGGCCGCGGATCCAGGCCGCGCTGACCGACGAATGGGCGCTCAACGTCACCTATAAATACGATCGCGGTGAGCCGCGTTGCTCGGTGAAGAAGGCGTTTGACATCCGCGCGCTCGGCGAGAAGGCCGGCGATTGCATCGATTGCAACCAGTGCGTCGCCGTGTGTCCGACCGGCATCGACATCCGTGATGGCGCGCAGCTCGGCTGCATCCAGTGCGGCCTGTGCATCGATGCCTGCGATGCCGTCATGACCAAGGTCAGCCGCAAGACCGGCCTGATCGGATACGACAACGACATCAATGTCCAGCGCCGTATCGCCGGCAAGGTAGAGATCTTCAAGCCGGTTCGGGCACGGACGGTGGTCTATGCCGGCCTGATCACCGTGGTCTGCGCGGTGATGCTCTACGCTTTGATGTCGCGGACCCTGCTCGACGTCAACGTGCTGCATGATCGCAACCCGATCGGGGTGAGGCTCAGCGACGGGGCGGCCCGTAACGGCTATACGCTGCGATTCCTCAACAAGCGCGGCTTCGATCGTGTGATCGCGATCGATATCGATGGGCCAGCCGAGGCCAAGCTTCACGTCATCGGCGCGGATTCCGTGACGCCGGACCGGCCGATGATCGTCCTTGGCCGCGACACCACCACCGAACTGCGTGTGCTGGTGACCGCCCCGTTTGATGAAAAGGCGGAAAAATCGGTGCCGGTTACATTCCGTATCACTGACATCGGGCTCGGCGAAGTCGCCTCGGCAACCGACCATTTCGTTCTTCCGTAACGGCGAGATTTCATCATGGCAGCCTCAAGTCCAGCCGCGCGGCCCATCACCGGACGTTTCGTCCTGATCACGACGATCGCGTTCTTCGCTGTGGTCATCGGCGTCAACATCGTCATGATGCGGCTTGCCATCACGACGCTGCCAGGCACCGAGGTCGACAGCGCCTACAGCGCAAGCCTCGCCTATCAGCGCGAGATCGTGGCCGCGCGGCAGCAGAACGAGCGTGACTGGCAGGTCCAGGCGCATATTGATCGGCAACCCGATGGCACTGCCGCGATCGCACTCGAGGCGCGCGACCGTGCCGGCACGCCCCTGACGGGGCTGAGTTTCTTCGCCCGGCTCGAGCGACCGATTGATCGTCGGGCCGATCGGGCGATCGAGGTCAGTGAGGCCGGTCTCGGAAGCTATCGCGGTCGTGCCGAGGGAGTTTCCGCAGGGCAGTGGGACCTTGTGATCGAGGGCGATGCCGACGGTCGCCGCATGTTCCTGTCGAAGAACCGCATTGTCCTGAACTGAAGGCGCGCCGCATGCACGCGGATATCGATTTCTCGCATTATTTGAAGAACGCCGGAGCCGGGCTCGTCCACCTCGATCTTGCGGTCGAGGGCATCAACTGCGCGGGCTGCATGGCCAAGATCGAGCGCAACCTCTCGAACATTCCCGACGTCACCTCGGCCCGCGTCAACCTCACCGACAGTCGTCTGGCGCTGGAATGGAAGGCCGGCACCCTCGAACCGGCGCTGTTCGTGAGCCGGCTCGCCGAGCTCGGTTACAAGGCCTATCCGTTCGAACGGGACGATGCCGAAACCCAGGAGGCCCGGCGTGCGCAAGGCCTGTTGCGCCGGTTGGGTGTCGCCGCCTTTGCGGCGATGAACGTCATGATGCTGTCGGTCCCGGTATGGTCCGGCAACGTCTCCGACATGCTGCCGGAGCAGCGCGACTTCTTCCACTGGCTGTCGGCGCTGATCGTGCTGCCGGCGGCCGCTTACTCCGCGCAGCCCTTCTTCTCGTCGGCGTTGTCAGCGCTGCGGGCGCGCGGCGTCAACATGGACGTGCCGATCAGCATCGGCATCGTGCTCGCCCTGGCGACTTCGGTGATCGAGACCATCAACCACGCCGAACACGCCTATTTCGATGCCGCGATCATGCTGATCGCGTTTCTGCTCGCCGGCCGCTACCTTGACCAGAACATGCGGCGCCGCACCCGCGCTTTCGCCGGAAATCTCGCCGCGCTCAAGGCGGAGACGGCGACGAAGTTCGTCAGTCCGACCGAGATCAAGACGGTCCCGGCAGCCGCAATCCGGCCCGGCGACATCGTGCTGCTGCGGCCCGGCGAGCGCTGCGCGGTCGATGGCAATGTGATCGAGGGCCGCTCGGAGGTTGATCAGAACCTGATCACGGGCGAAACCTTGCCGACAATGGCGGCGCCCGGCAGCGCGGTGTTCGCGGGCACGGTGATCCGTTCCGGCACGTTGCGTGTCCGCGCGTCGGCGGCCTCGGGCGGAACGTTGCTCGACGAGATAAGCCGGCTGCTCGATCACGCGCTGCAGGCGCGCTCGCGCTATCTGCGTCTTGCGGAGCGCGCCTCGAGGCTCTACGCCCCGGTCGTACACGCGACCGCGTTGCTCACGATGCTCGGCTGGCTGGCCTATGGCGCAAGTTTTCATGATTCGATCGTGACCGCGATTGCAGTCCTGATCATCACCTGTCCCTGCGCGCTGGGACTTGCCATTCCCGCCGTGCAGACCGTTGCATCCGGCGCGCTGTTTGGCTCTGGCGTGCTGCTCAACGCCAGCGATGCGATCGAACGGATCGCCGAGATTAACCGGGTGATCTTCGACAAGACTGGCACGTTGACGCTGCCCGAGCTCGATGTTGCCAACCTCGCGGACATCCCGGACGATGTCGTGAAGCTTGCGGGCCGGCTCGCACTCTCGAGCCGTCATCCGGTCGCCGCGGCGGTCGCGCGCAAGGCGGGCGCGGCTTCGCCGCTGCCGGACATTCAGGAAGAGCCTGGTCAGGGCGTGCACGGCTTCCATGAGGGGCGTGCAATCCGGCTGGGCCGCCCGTCATTCTGCGGTGCCGACGACCTCGCCAATGAGATTCTGTGCCGCGATCCGGAGGCTTCCGTCGTCGCATTCAGCCACGGCGAGAGCAGGTATGCGTTCGCGGTTCGGCAGCGGCTGCGGCCGGACGCGGCGGAGGTGATCGCAGCGTTGACCCGCATGGGCATCGCCGTCGAGATCGTGTCCGGGGATCGCGAGCCCGCGGTCCGGCATGCGGCGAGGATGCTGGGCGTGCATGAATGGCGTGCGGAGGTCTCTCCGGTCGACAAGATCGACCGGATCGAGGAACTGGCGCGCCAGGGCTGCAAGGTATTGATGGTCGGCGACGGCTTGAATGACGCGCCAGCTTTGGCCGCGGCGCACGCTTCGATGTCGCCCGTTACAGCCACCCACATGAGCCAGGCAGTCGCCGATGCTGTATTCCTGGGTGAGCGGCTCACGCCGGTCATGGTCGCGGTCAAGGTGTCCTGCAAGGCGTTGCGGCTGATGCGGGAAAATCTTTGGCTTGCCGTCGTTTACAATGTGCTAGCCGTGCCGATCGCGATCGCCGGCCTGGTCACGCCCCTGATCGCGGCGGCGGCGATGTCGGGTTCGTCGGTGATCGTTATGCTCAATGCGCTGAGGGCGCGTGCGAGGGAGGCGATCTGATGGAGGTTTTGGTCATATTGGTGCCGCTGGCTCTCGCACTTGGCTTTGTAGGCCTGCTCGGCTTTCTCTGGTCGCTCAAGAGCGGGCAGTATGACGATCTCGATGGCGCAGCCTGGCGCGCTATCGCCGATGACCAGCCAGTCAGTGATCACGGCCGATCGAAGTAGTGGAAACACACCAGTAAAACCGCGGATGCGATGGTCAGCGTCGCAAGACCAAGAGAGGCTAACCTGCTGATGGGTCGATCCGCGCCACGGTCAGCAGCAGCTCTTCGGCAGCACGTCTGGCTGCCAGTAGCGCCAGTGCGTCGGCTCTGCTGCTACGGGTTGTATCGTGTCTAAATCGAGCCACCCATCCGCGCGGCGAATGCAGGGGCAGCCCAGCGGACGTTGCTTGTCATCGATCACGGCAAGCTCGATCGCGCAATCGAATGGTGCCGACGCGATATCCCGCCATCCCAAAAGGGCTGGCCGGCGAAGCCATGAGGTGAATGCTCGACGCATGCGGTTCAGATTGCTTGATGAGCGACGGCCCGATCGTCGCACATCGGGAGGTCGACACCGTTGATGTAGCTCAACCTTGCACACGTTGGTTCGTCGTGGTGATTAGTCATCCTTTCGAGAAGGGTGGCACTCAGCCGAACCTTACAGGGGCTGACCAAAGGCAAAAGCGCCCCGTAGTCTTTCTCGAGGGCACCAGCGTCGATAGCAATGCAATCGTCCGACGGATGCGGGCGTTCTGCGCCGCTAAAAGCGCCAACGGCAAGCCTCAGCTCGTCTACTATTCGGTCGGCGCAAATGGTTTCTAGGCGGTGTCTGTACGAATTGTGACCGGACTTCCGACATCGGCATTCCCCTGCATCTCCGACCTTGCAGAAGATGCCAGTCTCCGACTTGCTGGCTCGGTCCGGGCGACTCAGGTTAAGCAGTGGTCATCGATCAGACTAACCTGCGAAAGGAACAAAATGGTCGCCCCCACACGTGGACTGCCCGCTTCTGGCTATGCGCTCGAGGTCGATGGCCGATTGAAAACCGAATTTGCGAGCAGAGATGCAGCTTGGGCAGGAGCGGAAGAGCTAAAGAAGCGCTTTCCTATGCTTCAGATCAGAATCTACGATGCTCTGGCAAAGACCAGAGATGAGGTCCAGCTTCCACGAGCTTGAGCTGCTTCAGTTGATGCTCTTTTGCGCGTGCGCCTGGCGCCGCACCGGGCTCTTGTCGAACCGAGCCGCGCAGCGTCTCGGTTGTCTCCGGCGTCGATCCCTCGCGCACCATCAAGGCGCGATCGGGACCCCCGGCCGGTTTCGGCTGCATGGCTATGCCAACAAGCGATGCTGATTGAGAGCCGAAGACTAGGGGGGCCTTGAGCAAACCCGCTGCGGAGGCCGTAGTCAATCACCGACGTTCAGTGCAGCTATGATCTTCGCGAGACTTCTCGTCGTGAGGCCCCGCGCCGAGGCCGAGGTGATGCTGCCGTCAGACCCAAAGATCGCGCTCACGGGCGGACTCGACTTCAACAACGTTTCGCCATCCGGGATCGGTTCGACAAGGTCGACGCGAAACATTACGACGTGATTCTGCTTCACGGCTCGCCTCGCTGAAAAGCGCTCAATCGAGCGCTCCAAAATGAGGGATGCCGCAGATTGCCTCCAAACCGACCGGGTATACCAACGCCCCTCCGTTCAATCAGGACATGCCATGCTGGCAGTCATGCCGATCGGCATCGCGCAGTTCCTCGATACCGGAATCCAGGACAACCTCGCCGACAAGACGAGGGAACTCGGCATCCGGTCTGGACGTCCGGCAATGTTAGGCGTGAGCAAGCTGCCCGGCCGCATATGACAGGCGAATTTAGAGATATGTACGCGAGAAGGTCTCAAAAGGGTTGAATCGCACGTAGCGTCAAGTTGTAGGCTCTCGAGCCGGCGGCCAACGAGCAGCAAAAGAGTACGAATGTCCGAAGTCTTAGGCTCAGTTAAATGAGTGGTTTCATCAGGGGCTCTTGTAAAGTCGCGGCTCAGTATCCACACGCGATGCCCGCCGGACCGTCGGCGAACTGCATCTGGCTGCAAGGCGCGACCAAACCTAAGCAGATTGTCTGATCGGTTTCGTTTATGACGTGAAAGGTGACGCCGCCGCTAACCTGAGCGTCCGTCATGATCTCCGTGGCGCGGAAGCCTCAAAGGATCTCAATGTAATGTCAAGTGTCAGGAACCCGCCGCGCGGCCGTGCGCCAGATTCGCGGATGGATGCAACTATACGGGAGGATGGGGTGACCAAGCAGCGCTCATTGCCGACGCTTGGTCCAATTTCGTTCTTAATCAAGGTGAGACTTTGGAATGGAAGCCATTCTATCGTCATCTGTCCTGCCGATATACCAGAATTCGACTTACGAGGCGACGGCGACCTAAACCATATTGCTGAGGTCTGCAGCGAAGAGGCTCATGATTTCACTTGTACTCGGATTATCAATCCGACGACCCGCGCACTGCGTGGGCTTGATCCACTATGAAGTTCGTTTTGGCCCAAGACGAGCACCAGAGCATGAAGCGCAGCCGCTTTTCGGAAGAGCAGATCTTCGAAATATTGAAGGAGCACGAGGGCGGCGTTTCGGTCGCTGATCTATGCCGCAAGCACGGTATCAGCGATGTCAGCATCTACAAATGGAAGGCGAAGTTCGGTGGGATTGAAATGTCAGAAGCCAAGCGGTTGAAGAAGCTGGAGGATGAAAATACGCGGTTGAGGCGGCTGCTGGCCGATGCCATGCTGGAGTATGCGGCGCTGAAGGACCTGTTGGAAAAGAAATGGTGACTGCGGCGAAAGCGGACCGGCGCGCCGGCTTTCGGGACCGCCTTCGCGGCGCACTCGTCGTTGTTGATAGAGCGGACTTTGACCATTTGCCTTGCGTCAGTATTTGGTTGGTCGGCGCGCAACCCAAGTGAGTGCCTCTGCGTGACCAGTGCGATATGTCGGTTCTGTACGACGCCTGCTGCTTCGTTAGGACATTCAACCCTGCGCTCGATCGGCTCGTGAGGTCACCAGAACGTGCGCCTATATGGTAATGACGTATGCTCCGGCAAACCTTCGTATAGTGCCCGCAAGCCTTTCTATAATGATCGCCTATCTTCGTACAAATTGAGCCAGCCCTCAACTCCACTTGTAATCTGGAGCGCAAACCGCAGCGTCAAAAGCTTTTGTGAGCAAGTGGGTCGAATTTCATTTTGCAGCCACAAGGTGCAGGTGAAGCCCTTCGATGGCGGGAGGAACGGCGCTGCCGTGTTTCTTCGAGTGATGTCCCTCGGGCAGCTAATCACCTAGTGCAGGCAAAGGGGCCTAGTATCATGAGTAGGGATCTTAGCCATTCGCCTACGGTCGGCTTTCTTCTTGGCCTTCCTCGGTCGGGCACGACGCTGCTGGCGCATCTGCTCCAGCGACATCCAGATATTATGTCTCCGCCTGAGCCCTGGCTGATGCTGGCACTTGAGGCATTTGGCACGGTGGACCATCGACACCCGGCGGGAAGCTCACTGGTCGGGGCCGCCACTTCCGAATTCCTGGACCGGATAGATCGCGCTGTCGTTAGCCGGGCTCTTGCCGATGCCGCTTATGGCCAATATTTGGCAGCTGCGGGCAAGCGCACGTTCATAGACAAGACTCCGCGCTATTGGATGGTGCTCGATTTCCTGGATTCGCTTTACCCGGAAGCGCCACGAATCCTCATAACGCGCAATCCCTACGCGATTGCCGCATCACTGAAATCGACGTGGGACATTTCGCTCGTATCTGCAGGCTGCCCGTCTGCCATCGCATCCTGTCTCACCGATCTCGCGCGGGACTTGCCTACGCCTGCCGTCGTATCCTGCCTGGCTGATCTCGTTCTGGGCTTGCCGACGCTCGCTGCGCTGCGTGGCCGCCGGCAGACGCAAGTGGTGCAGTACGAAATGCTAGTGGTGCACCCCGACGAGGAAATCCGGCGTGTTATCGCAGGACTAGGCTATGATCCTGCGGACGTGACATCGGCGACAGTGGAGCGAGCTGACGTTTTCCGGTCGAGTACTTTTGGGGATCGAAAGATATTCGAGAAAAAGACAATCGATGATCGGTCGGTCCAGGCTTGGCGAACCGCATTGAGCACCGAAGAGATGCAGGTGGTAACCGATCTGATCGGCACCGAGCTCTTGATAGAGCTCGGTTATGAGCAGGACCTTCGGTACGCACAGCAAGTCGGGACTGTCGATCGGGGGCCGGCGGTAACCGAGGCGTATCGTCAACTATTTCGAACCTGCTGGGATCTGCGCGGCGGTACGGGAGGCTCGTCGTTCGGCGTCACCACTCACGCGCGTGAGCTAAATGGCATTGCCCGACAAGCTGAAGGCAGCTCCTCAGTTTCCGAGGCGCAACGACTGACTGAGAAGACGGAAGAGCATTTGCGGTTGATGAACTCCATGGCGGCACAGTTGGAGCAGGCATTGACAGCTGCGAAAGGCGGTCTTGGACACTAATCGCGTGACGAACGTCTCAACGTCGCTGGTGACATTGTGCGGCTTGAGCAGGCCTCGGTCGAGCTGGGGCGCTGCTGCTACGCTGAAGAATGTGGCCGCAATAGGCGTGCGGCTCGAGTCTCCATCCGAACCGGAACGTCTGTAGTGGGGCCTCCTTTTCAGTTCTTACGGTTAGCTGGGCCGATGCGGTGTATTTCCAGACGCTATGCCGCAAAGGCAGGCGTCCCACCACGAGAATCCGGCTGCCGGGCGGGACGCTTGCACTTGTTAGATCAAATCTTCAGTTCGAGACCTTTGAGACCGGAAACGGTCAATGATGAGGTCGCTCGCCGCGCCAATCAAATAACACAACTGCATAGCAGTGGAACTTGAGACGAAGGCCAGAATTGCGCCCGTCAGACCGTGCCCGACAAAATAGGCTGCCGGGATCAAAATCAGGATTGTAGGGAAGCATACATAGACTTTGAAATAGCGTCCCAGCAGCAATCCGCAGATACCGCTTGCCAAGATGAACGCCAACATCGCGCCTTCTAGTGATGCTCGATATACACTAGGGAATTCTTTTCGAAATCGTCAGAGTGAAGGGCGATCATTCGGACATTCCTGAGTCGTCCAAACCAACGTTTACTATCCGTTATTCGCCAAAGCTGGTAAAATCGATTGTCTTGATAAAACACATTCTTGATCTGGATGAGTCTTGATCATCCTTTGGCATGTCCATGATTGAGATCGTCGCGGTCGCTCAACGCCTTCATGAACGAGCAACCTCATCGCAGCGGAGCGGGGCAAGCTGCGTGTCGAGCCAGGCCGTCATGCGCCAGAACGATGCTGCCAATCCTTGTGGGCTGGCTGCACTTTCATTGCGGTGCTGATCGCAGCGTGCGTCTAGATTGTTGACAAGCCATGGCAAACCTCGCACCTCAAGGTCACTTCGTCGATCAGGAGATGCCTGCATCAAGCGGCACCTGACGAACTCAAACAGAATGTGCATCGAAGAACATGTTGCCCAAACATCTGCGTCGCCTCGAAGCTGAATCGATCGCGATAATGCGTGACGTAGTCGCCGAGTTTAGAAAGCCGGTCATGCTCTATTCGATCGGAAAAGACTCAAGCGTCATGCTGCACATTGCAATGAAGGCGTTCTTCCCGGCCAAGTTGCCCTTTCCCTTGCTTCACGTCGACACGACGTGGAAGTTCCGCGAGATGATCAGCTTCCGGGATGAAACAGCCAAGCGGCTCAACGTGGACCTGATCGTGCATGTGAACAGGGAAGGCATCGAGCGCGGGATCAATCCAGTCGATTCCGGTTCACTTCTTCATACGCAGGTGATGAAGACCGACTCTCTGAAACAGGCACTCGACCTCTATCGGTTCGACGCCGCCTTCGGTGGGGCGCGACGTGACGAGGAAAGGAGCCGTGCGAAAGAAAGGATCTTCTCCTTCCGTACGGCCGGCCATGTGTGGGATCCGCGGGATCAGCGGCCGGAGCTATGGAATCTGTTCAATACGCGAATCCGCCAAGGCGAAACCATGCGCGTGTTCGCTATGTCGAACTGGACCGAGCTCGATGTCTGGGAATACATCATGCTCGAGAAGATCCCGGTCGTCCCACTCTACCTTGCAAAGCAGAGGCCTGTGGTCCTCCGAAATGGCGCAACCATTATGGTTGACGACAAGCGACTGCCGCTCAGGTCCGACGAAACGCCGCAGATGCGGATGATTCGCTTTCGAACCCTGGGGTGCTATCCATTGAGTGGGGCCATCAACTCCAACGCTGCCACGATCGAGGACATCGTCGCTGAGATGCGGACTGCGACGGTATCTGAACGCCAGGGACGCTTGATTGATAGTGATGAAGCCGCTTCGATGGAGAAGAAGAAGCGGGAAGGCTACTTCTGATGGCATCCAAAGCGGCTGTCGAACTAGTCCAGGCCAGAACAAAGGACCAGCTCCGTTTCATCACTTGCGGTTCGGTGGACGACGGAAAATCGACGCTGATTGGCCGGCTGCTGCATGACAGCAAAATGATTTACGAGGATCAGCTGACGGCGCTGGCACACGATAGCGCCAAGCACGGCACGAACGGTAATGACGTCGATTTTGCGTTGCTAGTCGACGGGCTCGAGGCAGAGCGAGAGCAAGGCATCACGATCGACGTGGCCCATCGCTTCTTTACCACGCCGCGCCGCTCGTTCATGGTGCTCGATACGCCCGGCCACGAGCAATACACCCGTAACATGGTAACCGGTGCCTCGAACGCCCAACTCGCCATTATCCTAGTTGACGCCCGCAAGGGCGTGCTGGTGCAGACCAAGCGTCACTCTTTCATTTGTTCGCTGCTCGGTATCCGTAATATCGTGCTGGCTGTGAACAAGATCGACCTCATCAAGTACAAGAAGGAGATTTTCGACCGGATCGTCGAGGACTATATCGCCTTTGCTGCCGGTCTTCGCTTTACCTCGATCATTCCGATTCCGATCTCCGCCCGCTACGGCGACAACGTCGCTAGCCGCTCTGGTAACATTCAGTGGTATGATGGTCCCTGCGTGCTCGATTACTTGGAGAGCATCGATATCCAGTCTAACGCCGTGATCCAGCCTTTCCGCTTTCCGGTCCAGTGGGTGAACCGGCCCAATTTGGACTTCCGGGGCTATGCCGGATCGGTTGTTACCGGTAGTATCTCGGCAGGGGACGAGGTCGTTGTCGCAACGTCTGGACAGACCACGCGCATCAAGCGGATCGTGACCCATGACGGCGACCTTACCCGCGCTGAGGCGGGCGATGCCATCACCATTTCGCTCGAAGACGAGCTCGATATCAGCCGTGGCGCTCTCCTGGCGCGCTCGACGGAGCCGCCAGAGGTCTCCGACCAGTTCGCCGCGCATCTGATCTGGATGGACGAGGACCCCCTCGTTGCCGAACGCAAGTACATCCTGCGCATTGGAACGCAGACTGTACCCGCAGGAAGTATAACGGCAATCAGGCATCGGATCGACGTCAACACCGGTGAGCATCTCACAGCTAAAACGCTTGGCCTGAACGAGATCGGCTTCTGCCAAGTTTCAACGGCGCTGCCGATAGCGTTCGATCCTTACGAGATCAATCGCGAGACCGGCTCGTTCATCGTCATTGACCGCTATACGAATCGGACGATCGGCGCCGGGATGATTGCATATCCTCTGCGGCGGGCCACCAATATCGCTTGGCACCCCCTTTCAGTGAGCAGGAACGAGCGCGCCGCACTCAAAAATCAAAAGGCTTGCATCATCTGGTTCACGGGCCTATCCGGCTCGGGAAAGTCGACAATAGCCAACATAGTCGACCAAAAGCTGTTTACTATGGCGTACCACACCATGCTGCTCGATGGCGACAACGTGCGGCACGGACTAAGCGCGGACCTCGGCTTCAGCGAGGCTGACCGCGTCGAAAATATTCGACGGGTCGGTGAAGTCGCCAAGTTGATGGTGGACAGCGGCCTTATCGTGATTTGCTCGTTCATCTCGCCCTACATGGCCCAGCGAGACATGGTGCGCAACCTGGTTGGTAAGGAGGAGTTCCTCGAGATCTTTGTTGACACGCCTATCGGAGAATGCGCGCGGCGCGATCCCAAGGGGCTCTATGCCAGAGCGAAGTCTGGAGAGATCAAAAATGTCACCGGCATCGATGCGCCCTACGAAACACCGCTAAGACCCGAAATTCATCTGGGGACAACAGATAAGACGCCGGAGCAACTAGCGGAAGTCGTGATCGAGGTCTTGATCGCGCGTGCAATCGTCGACAGCCTTTAGCATCTGCCGATTACCATCATTGTCGCGGCAGCAGTGCAATCGTTCAAGCCTTGCGCACAGGCGCCGCTGATTTGCTGAACCGAACTTGACAGCAGAAGGGTGGTCCTTGCCAATGAAGCGCGCCAACATGGGCATTGAGCTGGTCGGCACGATAGGCACGCCTTGGCCTCGCAGGCCCTGTGCTCGTCGCGAATTCTCAGCCGCTAGTCACTCATCGCCAAGCGTCTGGCACTAGGTAGGTGTGGGAAGGCGCCATGAGTGCGAAATAGCCGGACTCGCCGCGCCATACACTGGAGATCTGATCCGCCGTTCAGGATCTACCGAAGAGCAGAATGAAATTACTGGCGGGTAAATCCAATAACCGTTTGAGCGTCAGTCCATGCTTTCGGGCCTCCCTTTCAATATCCCGCACGTCTTTGAGACCCCATTCGGGCACGCCGGTCGCCCGAATCTCCCTGTCGAATGCCTCGTTCGACGACGTGGTGTATTTCCCGTCAATTTTAAAGGGACCATAGATTGCGATGAAGCCGGTTGGTTTCAGGAGCTTTGCGCCAAGCGCAGCAATGTCGTCGGCGATCGAGACGGGGGCAACATGGAAGACGTTGATGACGAAGATGACGTCGTAGAGCTGCGCACGGGCATCTGGCCAAGTTGACGGGACCGTGAGATCGACCAGAATGGGATCAGCAATGTTATTGTTATCGCCTTCGAGGCGCTTCCTTCTAATGGTCTCGAAGACACCTTGATCGCAATCGGAAGGCTGAAACCGAATGTGCGGGAAATGGGGGGCGAGGTAGTTGATATGTAATCCAGCTCCAGTCGCTACTTCAAGGGCGTCACCCCTAGTAGGAAAGAGTTCTTTGAACGCTTTTAGGATCGCGTCCTTATTGCGGTTGCCTGCCCAGGCGACATAAGGGCTGAGCGGACAAGGATCGATAATGGGTCTGTCGTCGGACAATCGCGTACTCCTTGCTTCGATGGCGAAGACATGGCCCGGACCCGTCGTTCAGGGCAATTAGGAGGCGCGTGCTAGCCTCGGTTTGCTCGACCGGTATCGGCCTGAAGAGGATTTATGGAGCCTCGGCGTCCGCTGTCAGGCGGAGCGAAAGCGTATCGCGATGGAGCATGGGAGAATCGTCTGGTGGACAACCCCTTCCCGGTGGTCGACGTTCACACCTGCCGGCTGAGACCGGATCCCGCTTGACCTCGGGCAGACCAAACTCCATCTCTCGAACGGGCTCCTGCGCCGCCAAGCTCCGTACGCGCGGCGGAATTCAGTCTGTTGCAAACTGGCTGATCCAAGGCGGTCGACGAGGGCGGCAGCGACTAAAGGTAGAATCTTGCTTCGCCACGCGCGCCGCTTAGTCTGCGGATTTAGTACCGTGAATTTGAGTGGGCTAGGTGACCTCCATGGGTGGCTGCTTGGTGATCTTGTGGCGCGTTACACTGGCCCGGCCGTCGACGCTGATGGGCACATCACCATCGATCGTGGCGCGACGCATGACGCGATGCTGGTCGCCGTAATCATTGACCGCATAATGCTGTGTTGCGCGGTTGTCCCAGATCGCGACATCGCCCTCCTTCCAGTTCCAGCGCACGGTGTTTTCGGGTGCCGTGATATGAGACTGGAATAGGTCGAACAGCTTCTGGCCATCACGTTTGGGGATGTCAACAAAGCGCTGCACCACATCGCCGAGCACCAGCGCGCGATCGCCGGTCTCGGGATGGATGCGCACGACGGGATGCTCGGTCTCAAAGATGGTTCTGGTAAAGACCTCATCAAAATGCTTCTTGTCGATTTCGCGGACACGAGCCGTTCCGGCGTAATCGAAGGCGTTGGTGTGAATTGCCCAGAGTTCATCGGCAAGCCGTTGCAGCGGCAGCGGCAGATCCAGGTAAGCGGCCGCGGTGTTCGACCACACCGTATCGCCACCAAAGGGTGGGATCACAATGGCTCGCAGCACCGAGATTTTGGGATAGGCAGCAGTGAACGTCCCATCGGCGTGCCACACGTCAGCCCGGCTACCTCCGCGGGCTGAATCGAGCTCGATGATTGACGTCGTTCCCTTGGTGGTAGCGAGCGTCGGATGCGGTACAAGCTTTCCCAAACGAATAGCAAAGCGTTCCTGCTCCGGATCGTCGAGATGATCCTGATCGCGAAAGAAGATCACCTTGTGTACGAGTAGCAAGCTGTTGATTGCAGCAATCGTGTGGCTCGGCAAATCGCCCGAGAGCTTGATATTCCTGATTTCAGCACCGATGCGCGCGGCGCGTTTGACGACGTCGCTACACGGAATGATACTATCGATCAAAGCTGCTTCGCTCATGGTGGCACCTTCCAAGCTTCGGGGTTCTTAGTCGAACAACGTTATTCAGCTGACGCGATTAGGTGAACGCCAGATTGGAAATTGTCGAAAACTGCTGCACTCGGCTCGTTGGTGTGCTTCGAGCGAAGCATGATCCCCCACGCACGGATCGCATTGAGCATTGCTGGTTTCGTGTGTCTGCATGCTCTTCTCTAAATCGCTGTTGCTGAGGCGAAAGCAATGACCATGCCAGTGCTGCCAGGCACGCCAAACGTCTGACCATGCCTTAAAAATTCTCGCGCCTTTTGTGCTCACTGTGTTCCAAACCTGACAGGACATTTATGCCGATGTCAGTGCACTCGATCAGTCGTACCAACAGGATCTTCAGAGATCGGCTATCCGGTGTTGAATGCGCTACGGACCATCGGGAAACGTGCCAGCAATCTCGGCCAACAGCGCCGTTGAATAGGTACCTGCAGGACAGTAGCGCCCTCCCGCAGGGCCTTTTGGTCGATGCTGCTTGGATGGAACGGCATGGATATTCCACTAGCTTGCGCAGCCAATACGTGTCGGCCGGTTGGCTGGTTCAACCGGCACGGGGAACCTTCAAGCGCCCACTCGGCGAACTCTCTTGGCAAAGCGTTGTCGTTTCACTCCAGCGCCTGCTCCGCTCCGACTTCGTTGTCGGCGGACGTACCGCCATCGAAGCGCAAGGCCTCGGCCATTACTTGAGCCAGACGGGTCCTTCGACCGTACATCTATACGGAACGCGGCCTGCTCCCGGCTGGCTCGGCAAACTCCCGCTCAAACAGAAATTTCGCGTTCACCGCGCGCAAAGCTTGTTCAAAACGCACGCGAGCCTGCCCGGATCAAAGTCGGGTACGACGCGGGAAATACCAGGACCATTCGACTGGCCCCTCACGGTATCGACGCCCGAACGTGCGTTCCTTGAACTGCTCGATGAATTACCTCGCCACGAAAGCTTCCATCAGGTTGATGCACTGGCGGAAGGCTTGCGGAGCCTAAGTCCCCGGCGGCTGCAAACGCTTCTGAACGACTGCAAAAGCGTCAAGGTCGAACGACTGTTCTTCTGGTTCGCGGAGCGGCATCAGCACTCCTGGCTCGAGCAGATCGACAAGGCCAAAGTCAATCTCGGCACGGGAAAGCGCATGCTCGTCAGGGGCGGCAAACTCGACACCAAATATCTCATAACCATCCCCGACGACCTCAATGCCCCTGTCTGAGAAATATCGGCATCAAGTGGCTTTGTTGATCGAGACGATCCCGTTCGTCGCGGCGGAGCCCGATTTTGCGCTCAAGGGCGGCACTGCCATCAATCTCTTCCATCGCGACATGCCGCGCCTGTCGATCGATATCGATCTGACCTATCTGCCAGTGGCTCCGCGGTCTCTTGCCGCGATCGATGCGGCGATGAAGCGCATGGCGGCGGCCATCAAGAAAGGATTGCCGGGCGCGCGGGTGACGGAAGTCGTCAACACCCGTGAAAAGATCGTAACCAAGCTGACCGTCCAGAAAGGCGACGCGCAGATCAAGATCGAGGTCACGCCCGTTATCAGGGGCCGCGTCTTCGAGCCGGAGCTGCGCGATGTGTCGCCGAGCATCGAAGAAAATTTCGGCTTCGCGCAGATGAAAGTCGTTTCATTCGCCGATCTATACGCCGGCAAACTCGTCGCGGCGCTCGACCGGCAGCATCCGCGCGACCTCTTCGATGTCCGCGATCTGCTGGCCAACGAGGGCATCACGGACGATCTCCGCAAGGCGTTCATCGTCTATCTCATCAGCCACGACAGGCCGATTTCCGAGGTCGTCGTTCCTCGCCGCAAGGACATCCAGCACGAATTCACGCACGGCTTCGAAGGCATGACCGCCGATGAAGTAACGCTGGACGAGTTGCTCGAAGCGCGGGAGACACTCATCGCCGAAATCGCGGGAAAAATGCCGCAAGCTCACAAGGATTTTCTTATAGGATTCAAGCGCGGCGAGCCGGATTGGGGCCCGCTGGGCATCCCTGGCGCGGCGGACCTGCCGGCGGTGCGCTGGAAGCAGATCAATTCGGACAAGATTCCTGCCGAGCAAAGGGCGAAGCTTGTCGCGCAGCTCGATCATGTTTTGCGCAATGCCTGAATCCGCCTCGCATGAAGCCGACGGGACGAAAAAAGAGGCGCTCGGTATCCGCGGTGGATGCGACTTCGCCTCCCTGCTGACAGCGTTGCGAACAAAGCGAAACGGGTTTCGAAGGCCTGATGCGGGATTGCCTGGATGGGTCGCTTTTTCGGGGGCTCTGGAGCAAGCAAAGCAGCCGGACGCACTGCTCATTCTCTTGGCTTCGGCAAAGGAGTTCGCGCGCGAAGATGTGCGGCTGGGCGATGAAGCCCTTCCGAAATGCTGCTTCGGCTGTGAAGCGACCCGCAACATTGACCCCATGGATATGAAGGCGATCAACCTCGGCGACACGTCTTCGTATCGGCTCACTGTCCGGCAGAAGATTGCCGAACACATTGATCACGGGAGCGCCGATGTAGCGGTCCTCACGAAGCGGCAATGAGAGCGAAATCGGGAAGGTTGACTCCCAGGCAAGCCAGTTACGGTCGTATCGGACATCGACGGCCCCACTGGTCTCGCGATTGAGCACCCTGCATGGCGTCCGTTTACGAATACGTTCAACGGCGCATTGGCTCTCGGGCGGCCCATCAAAAGATATCCTCGATATCGGTTGCGCTGGCTTTGCTCCGCGGGCGGACCACAAGCTCGAGATCAAGCGCCGCCAGCGCTTCCATGACGGTACGAAGCTGAATGGCCGGCGCCCCGCCTTCCAGCCGGGACACAGTTGCCTGACGCAGGTGGATGTTTTTTCCCAGATTAGCTTGTGTCAGTCCGGCTTTCTTGCGAGCTCGGCGCAGGATAGCGCCAAGTTGCTTCTCGGTTCGTGCGATCTGTTGGGTCACGTGCATCTCCGGACGAGAATACGGGTTCGCGTATGAAACGGAAATATCCGCGATCGCGTATAAAGCTAATTATTCGGCTTTGCGTATAAAATTGGTGCATACGCGATCTCGTATACGAACTGGCGCGAGCAATTGCTCGCCGTTGATGAAGGCCGCGCTGGGGGCCCAGGGCGCCGAGAGCAGTCTGTTGCACTAGGTGTGCGGCTCAGACAGCCCTCCGGGCCGCGACTTAGATTTCTCGCTGCAAGCCGAGCGTGAGCTGGCGGACGATGAGGCGGTCGGCTCCCTGTCGCCCGAGCCTATTACTTCTTCTCCGCGGGTGCGCCGATGCCGCTGGGGGGCGGTGCAGCCGGGGATGGCGGAGGCGGAGTTTCCAGCGCACCAGCCGCGGCCGCGCAGTCAAATGCCCAGAGCTTGGTGCCTCTGACCATGCCAACTAATTTGCAACCGATGGGCCTGAGGCCTTGCCTGGACTGGCCTTTTAGCCGCTCTCGGTGGAGCAGTTTGCGCAAACGCGCTGGTCGTAAAGAGCACTGCGATAACTCCGATCAGCGGCTTCATGGGGCTTCCTTGCTTTGGCAATTGGTCCAATCTTGACCAATGCGCACAGCTTCAGAGGGGGCCGGAGTTCATTCCTGAACCAGGACATTAAAATTCCCAGCAACATCGAAACTGCTCGGTCGGCGGTGATTTGTCCTTGCGGGGCACAGCGCTATCAACTTAGGCTGCCACATTGGCTCAAAGGAGTTCTATCTGTGGCGACAGGTACTGTGAAGTGGTTTAACCCGACGAAGGGTTACGGATTCATTCAACCGGACAACGGTGGCAAGGATGTCTTCGTACATATTTCGGCCGTCGAAAAAGCCGGACTGAGCAGCCTGAATGAGGGTGCAAAAGTAAGCTACGAAGAGAGGGAAAACCGCGGCAAGACCTCCGCAGAAAATCTGCGGGTCGGCTAACGCCAGTCTGGGATTGTGAACCCGCCGATTCACGCTGGCGGGTTTTTGCGTCCCTATTCTACGGGGACGGTTTTTCGCGCCACATCGTCAGACGTGGGACGACATGTTGTCAGAACAAACACCGTCTTGCTGCAACGCCATTCACTGCCGAGCGCGGCATTTGGGGCGGCCCGTGGGGCGACGACCATCGCTGGGGCCAGTCTAGGTCATCGCTATGCTTGGAAATGCGCCTCGGTACGCGTCGGCAGGCGCCGCGCCCCCCCCCGTGTCCTGAAAGACTGTGCGGGCTTGTCCGAAGCCGCAGTCAGAGGCTCGGCGCCGCCGCGGCAAAGACCGATCCAAACGGCGTACAGCGTGAAGCCGCGTCACCATCTTTGAGCTGGCGTCTGCTAGGTCGCGGCGCACTCCAATCGTTAGTAGAAATGCAATCTTTCTCGCGCGGCATCGATCAGATTTTCATTAGTTATTGATGGGTTAGGAAATGATTGCGTTTCCAGACAGGCGAAGTGCCGCGCGCAATCCATCGCTGGACAATGCCATGATCAGGGCTGGCGGCCTATCACTGTGCCGTGTCGTGCGAGACATCACAGGGGATGGTGCGGCGTTGAAGGCAAATCCAAAATCGTCGCTTCCTGACCAGTTCACGCTTATAGTTCCACCGAACAAGACCCACTCGTGCAACGTCATCTGGCAAAAATGGCGCATGGCTTGGCGTCGCGTTCGCAATCGGGTGACACGAGCGCCGGCTTCTAAAGCGCCGGCGAATTGGGCAAAAAATCCGTGGGGTAGTGTAACCTGCTTCATAAAGGCACCGAACGCTTAGCTGACACTATCCCGCTTTGATTTCAGCGGGACGCCATGGACGACGACTTTTGCAGAGAGAGGGCGCGGACCGTGCGGGCGCTTGCTGAACAAGCCGACCCGACCATCAAGAAGCGCCTGTTACAGCTGGCCGCTCACTACGAACGACGCGTCGATCAACCAGAAAAGGCCGATCGAGACGGCAAGCGGGTCAACGATCCGGCCGTCGTGTCGATCCGGTTCGTTCTAGCACGCGGTTACCGGTGAGCACGCTATCCGCGCGACACTACCGCGAAGCCGTGTTGAAGTGCCCGCTGGAATACGATTTTCAGGCCTTGATCGGCCAATATAGCTTCGCCAGGTCGGAAGTCGCTGACGACGCGCCATTCGAAGCCTGTGTTCGCCTTGGGCAACTTTGCCCGATCAAGGACGTAAGCAGTGCGACCCGGCCCTTCGCCGACAGCGCCTTCCTCAACGAATTTCTGAAGCCTGTTCATCGATCCCCCACTGCACGAGTAAAGGGCAGCATGCCATTCCTGGAGGAGGGCAGCAACGTCGTCGGCACAGCTATCACGCCGGCGGCATGAGCGATCATATTCTCGGCCGCGGCCTTCATTTAAGAGTGCATAGTAGGACTCGTCGCTCGCCGAGTGCGTCGGATCCGTATCGAAAAATGAATTGGCGCACGACCCAAAACCGCTAGCGGTCGCGGCGATAGGGCTCCGGCAAACAACGTATGGGTCAAGGATCGAACTATGCTGCGTCGGTGATTTGCTTGACCGAGATGATCTCTCTGGGAGACGCTTTTCGAGGCTGGCAAAGGACCATTTCCGCAACTCGCATGCGATCTGGTGGAGACGGAGGGCCGTCCCCGTTGGGGTGAGCTCTCCACCACTACGGCAATTCCGCCTATGTGCTCTTGGAAGCGTCTCGAGGTAGGTCGAGAACTGCCTGAGAGTTTGGCTTGATAACCGTCAAGTAGGCACGCTCGCTCCCTAGGGGGCGCGAATGATCTTGCCCCCAGTCTTTGATTTGACCGGACGTAAATCCAAATTTTGCGGCAAATCAAGCGGGCACTCTTGGCTATTCAGAGGCAACCCAGCTTCGCAGGCCGTCGACCGTTCGAAATCCGTCGGCAGCGTAGCAGCGGACGGAGGAAAGGAAGGCTTGCATCATCTCGGCAAGCGCATGTCCTGGCCCCAGGTCCAGCACCCGGCTCACCCCCAGCTCTGCAAGGGCCTCCAGGGTAGCGGTCCAGTCGATGGGGCGCGCGACCTGGGAGGCGAGCTTCGATGTGGCGCTGGCTGGAGAGAAGATGCGCTCGCCGTCACCGCCGGCGAGCAGGATCCGCTGGTTTGTGATGGAGGAGCGTCTGCTCGCCGCGAGCTCCCGTTGCAGGGGCGCGCAAGCCTGGTCGAGCAGTGGCGTGTGCGATGCGATCTTGACCGCGAGAAGACCGGAGCGGACCGTGCCTTGCGTTGCCGCCTCACGGCAGAGGTCGATGACATCATGCTCTGCGCCACCGACCACGAAGAGAAGGTCGGGATTCCTGATTGCGATCTCGCAGCGGTGTTTTTCAAGTAGAGGTTGGAGCGCCGTCTGGTCGAGCCCGCGGACATAGCCCAGGCGGCCATCCGGTCCCGCCTCGCGGTCCATCAGTCGGGCGCGGACCTCCGTCAGTCGCAACGCTTCGTCGGCGGTCCATATGCCCGCAATGCTCCAGGCCGCCATCTCGCCAACGCTGTAACCTGTAACGGCAGTCTGATCGGCCAGCAGGTCGGCAATGCAGGTGTGGATCGCGAGAGCCGATGTGACGGTCAGGATCTGGCTGACATGATTGGCGGACAGTTCCTCCGCACTCCGAGTCCTGACGACGTCCCGCGGATCCTCGCCAAGACAACCGGTTGCGGCGGCGAACACCGGCTCCGCGGCAGGCTGGCGCGTGACCAGATCAAAGGTCTTGTCCGACAGGGCGCCTTGTCCGCCGCAGAGCAGTGCAAGCATTCAGCTCTCCAGCCGATCGACGAAGAGCGCCATGGCGAGCAAGTCGGCCGAGCCACCGGGGCTCAGATTGCGCGCTATAAATGTGTGATGGATCTCGATCGCCCGCTCGCGCCACCCTAGAGATGCCACGCCACCCGTGGCAAGGAACTCGGATGCGCTGTCATGCGCGAAGCGCAGTCCGTCAGGACCGCCCCGGTGCAAGAGGTTGGTGTCGGCGACTTCGGCGATGAGCGTCATGCAGGTCTGAACGCGAACCGCTTCCTCATCATGAGGCGCAAGTGTTTGCGCCGCGTGCAGCGCGGGCAGGGCGACATCATACACGGACGGGAAGCCACGGGCTGCTTCTGCCCTGGCGCCACCAGCGCCGTAGCGCCGCGCGGCCACGGCGCCGTGGCTGCGCAGAGATATCGGGCCGGAGAGAATGGCCTCGCCCCACCGTTGCGACACCAATTCGCCGAGCGGTTTGCGAATACCGAGTGTGCTCCGATACCCGGCTGCGGCGCAGAGCAGGCCCAGCCCGAAAATCGCGCCCCGATGGGTGTTGACGCCGCGGGTCACAGCCAACATGGCGCGCTCCGCCGCCACCCCGATCGCGCGCAATCGATCCATTCCTGCGCCCTCGCTGCCGGTGGCTGCCAGATCGCGGAAGAACGGGGCGAGGGTGTCGGCGCTTCGGCACAGCAGTTCGGCGTCCATATCGTGATGCGAACCATTGTCGATATGGCTGACGAGTCCCGGTTTCGGATAGGTCTCAACCTCGAGCCTCAGACAAAGCGATGCAAGATGGCCGATCTGCTCGGCATGCAGCTCGCGTCCCGGCAGCGATTGCCATTTCAGGGCAAGGTTCATGATACCCTGCCGGAGAGAAACGCTGCGCGCGTCCTACCGTGGACGCCTGTGGGTCCTTTCACGAGGACTTCGTGCTCGTTACTGGCGGTCAGTTCGCGCCATTGCACTCCGCCAGCCGCGCCGAGGATCTCTCCATCCAGCCGCATTGGCGCCTGGTCCGCAATCCGGGCGATATCGGACGGCAGGGTCTTCGCTTGCTTGGCCGACGACAGCGGCCAGAGCAGATCGAGGTCCGAACTGTCCGAAAGATAGGGCAGCCCCGTGATATGCTGCCACGCCAGGCTGCCGAAAGTGCGGGTCTCCGGCACAAGCTGAAGGAGGAGGTCGATCGTCTCGCGCCAGTGTGCAGGCGCCGCTGCAGCCGCATCGGCGAGCAGTGGCGGCGGAGCGGATGCGACGATGTCGCCAGGTGCGATCGCGACCGCGATGCGCCGCTTGCCATGGCTGGGAGGCAGCGGCAGGCCGAGCGGAATCATGCCGGTGGGATCGCTGCAAGCTGGCCGGCGAACGATGAGGGGGCGGTCGGCGCGCGTCCACCCTTCGATGATCGGCTCGTCGGCGAGTTCGGGATAGCGGTCCATCACGGTCGTCCAACCGGCCGACGAGACCTTCAACATGGTATGGCGCGCGAAAGCTTCAGCCAAGTGGCGCTCCCTACGAGGCTGCTGCGAGCGTGACGACCCGATCGGCGATCTCTGCAGCCTTCCGCCGTCCGCCGCGCTCGGCGCCGAGCCGGCTGCGCTCGTCCAGTCCGGGCGGGCGCTCCAGTATTGCGGCAAGCTGCGACGCCAATGGCGCGTGTTCGTCCCAGACGACGTGAATGCCGCCGGTTTGCACGATGTTATCGAGACCGGGAGCGAACACTGGCGTGGCTTCTGCCTTCGCTTTCAAGACGTCGATCGGAAGTTTGGTGACCCGCGCCATCGACGGCAGATCCATCACCGCGGGATGCGCGCCAGGCAGCGCGACTAGCGTGCCGGTGGCGAGCGCCGTCGCGATGAACGCCCCGGCTGCGCTGCCGCCATAGAGCAGGCCGACGGTGCGGTGCCCTTTCGCTTCCGCAAGCAGCAAAGCCTTGGCGAGATGCGACAGGTACTCGCTAAGGCCAAGCAATTCGTCGCGCCGGCTCATGCGCTGGCTGGCGGAGTCCACCAGAAATAGGATCGGAGCCCGATCGCCTGTTCTAACGATCTCGATCACGCGCCCTGCGAGCGCTATCGCTTCGTCCACGCCGAGCGGCTGTCCCTGCGTGATGCCGAGCACGTGGACCGGACCCGCACCGGGAAGGGTCGCTCTTCCCGCGATCGCCGCGCCGGTGACGTCGATGTCGCCGGCGTTCGGGAACAGGCCTGCCAGAATTTCATCGAGCGTCATCGGCGTTCTCCCTGTTGTTTGCCGCGCAAACAAACGCGTCGGTCGGAAGTGAGGGGACATCGGCCGGTTGGCCGATGCCCAGCGCCTGCCAGATCTCGACGGCATCCTTGGCCGCGCCGAAACGTTGCAGCCGTCGCTCCAGGCGCTTCTGCTCAGCTTCGAGAACCGCCACGTCGCAACGTCGCTTGATCTCGAGGGCATCGATCGCAGCTTGACGAAACGCCAGCGCCTCGTCGTCAACGAACGTATCGGCGCCGCCGATCAGGTAGCGGTGCTTGCCGCCCATCGTGCGCCAGACGAGGGCGCGGTCGCGCGAGTCAAATTCCTCGATGCCTCTGTTGGTCTCGATCACCTCAGGGCCGCTGACGCTGATCCGCCCCTGCTCCGACACGATCAGGCGCGAGCAGGTGCCGGCGATCAGGCTGCCGCCGCCATAGCATCCGGCGCGTCCCCCGATCAGTCCGATCACATTGACGCTCGCGCGCCGCGCCTCGACCACCGCGCGCATGATTTCAGAGATGGCGAGCTCGCCGGCATTGGCCTCCTGAAGGCGCACGCCGCCGGTGTCGAACAGGATCAGCACATCCTGCTGAAGCGCGCGCGCTGCGCGCAGCAGGCCGGTGAGCTTGGCGCCGTGGACCTCACCGAAGGCGCCGCCCATGAAGCGTCCTTCCTGCGCTGCGACGAATACGGGCGTTCCTTCCAAGCGGCCCCGGCCGACCACGATGCCGTCGTCGAACTGCTCCGGCAGGTCGAAGATCGCGAGATGCGGACTCATCTCGCGCAATTCGGGGCCGATGAACTCGGAAAAGCTGCCGGCATCGACCAGCGCGTCGATGCGCTGCCGGGCGCTCGCCTCGTACCAGCTCAGCGACTCCGTGTTGGCTGTGACCGTCATCATCGTTCCGGCTCCTCGATCTTGCGGATGCCTTGCGCGAGGCGCAGCGCGACTGTGTCGGGCCGGGCTCCGCCGTCATTGATGGAGATGCGCAAGCCGCCGGCCGAGCGGCGGTCGACGAAGTCGCGGACGACGGCGTCCCACACCGCACCGAAGCCATGAGCTGCGGTCGCTATGTCGATCGTGCAGAGGTCCGCCGGCGAGGCGCGTTCCAGCAGGACTTCGAGATTGCCGGAGGCAACGACGCCGACGATCGCCTGCGTGCGGGTGCCGCCGGCACGCGTCGGTGCAGACAGTTTGAAGCTGAGCTTTTCCATGCAAAACTCCTCACCAGTTGCGGAAGCGGCTGGGTGGACGGTAGAGGCCGCCGGATGCCAGCATGAGGTCCTTGATCGAGCGCGCCGCCAGCAAGCGGCGATCGGCGTCGAGTGGATCGATGCCGAGATCTTCGGGCCGCCGGATGACGCCGCGCTCGCGCAGCCTCTCGACCAGCTTGGGATCGCGCGCGCGGCCGATGTCGGTATATCCGGCAACGCCGCGGATCGCCTGCTCGCGCTCGTCCTTGTTCCGGCACATCAGGAGGTTGGCGATGCCTTCCTCGGTCACGATGTGGGTCACGTCGTCCGAGTAGACCATCACCGGTGCGAGATCGAGCTCGAGCGCGCGCGCCAGCTCGAGCGCATCGAGCCGTTCGACGAAGAGGGGGGCATTGCGCTCGCCGAAGGTCTCGCCGATCTGCACCACGAGCTTGCGGCCGCGGCGCAGCGCCGCGTCGGAGCCGGGATCGGCCTCGGCACCGGCCTTGAGCCAGGGCTCGCTCGGGTGCCGGCGGCCACGCGGATCGGATCCCATGTTGGGCGCGCCGCCGAACCCGGCGATGCGGCTGTTCGTTACCGTCGAGCTATGGCCTTCGAGGTCAATCTGGAGCGTCGATCCGATGAACATGTCGCAGGCATACAGGCCTGCCGTTTGGCAGAAGGCGCGATTTGATCGCAGCGAGCCGTCGGGCCCCGTGAAGAACACGTCCGAGCGCGCGGCGACGTAGTCCTCCATGCCGACTTCCGATCCGAAGCAATGGATCTGGTCGACCCAGCCGGATTCGATCGCCGGAATCAGCGTCGGATGCGGATTGAGCGCGAAGTGCGTGCAGACCTTGCCCTTGAGGGCGAGCTTCTCGCCATAAGTCGGCAGCAGCAGTTCGATCGCGGCGGTGTTGAAGCCGATCCCATGATTGAGCCGGCGTACGCCGTAGGGCGCGTAGATGCCCTTGATGGCGAGCATTGCCGTCAGGATCTGGGTCTCGGTGATGGCGGCCGGGTCGCGGGTGAACAGCGGCTCGACATAGAACGGCTGGCCGGCTTCGACCACGAAATGTACGAGGTCGCCGGGGATATCGACGCGCGGCACCTTGTCGACGATCTCGGTGACCTGCGCCACGACGAGGCCGTTCTTGTAGCTGGTTGCCTCGACGACCGTCGGCGTGTCTTCGGTATTCGGTCCCGTATAGAGGTTGCCGTCCTTGTCGGCGCTCACCGCCGCGATCAGAGCGACGTTAGGCGTGAGATCGATGAAGTAGCGGGCGAACAGCTCGAGATAGGTATGGACGGCGCCGAGCTCGATCTTGCGGCCGAACAGCATCCGCGCGATGCGGGCCGACTGGGGGCCTGAATAGGAAAAGTCGAGCCGCCGTGCGATGCCCTTGTCGAAGACATCGAGATGCGCTGGTAGCACCACACCGGACTGCACCATGTGCAGGTCGCTGATATCGGCAGGGTCGAGGTTCGCGAGCGCCGAGGCTAGGATGTCGGCCTGCTTCTGATTGTCGCCCTCGAGGCAGACCCGATCGCCCGACCTGATCACCGCCTTCAGAAATTCCGGCAGGCTCGGGATCGGGACGATCTTTCCCTTGGCGTGCCGTCGGCCGGCCGCCAGGCGCTCGCCCAGGGCGGCCTTTTGCATACCCCAATTGGTCATTTCGGGCTCCTTGGCATGCCGGATTGGGTTCAATGGCCGTCAATGTATGCGTATTGCCTTCTTCTGTCAATTAATGTATACGAAAATTCATAAGCGATGGACATTCGCATACACAGGAGGAGATTTTCGATGCAAGTGCATACGAAGCGCCCAAGTCCTAACGTTGGCTTCCTGCTCAGTGCGGGGAGGCGCCTGTGACGATTTCAGGGGTAGCGCTGCTCGCGATCTGCACGCTGTTGGGGGGCTTCCTGGGAGATCTGCTCGGGGTTGCCCTCGGCGTTAAGGCCAATGTCGGCGGCGTCGGCATTGCGATGATGTTTCTGATCGCGGCCCGGCTCTGGCTGGTGCGGCGCAAGCTGCTCAGTCACGGCCTCAAGACCGGCGTCGAGTTCTGGGGCAGCTTCTACATTCCGATCGTGGTCGCCATGGCGGCGCAGCAGAACGTCGTCGCTGCGGCAAAGGGCGGTCCGATCGTCATCATTGCCGGCATCGGTGCAGTCGCGGTGTGTTTCGCGATGGTGGCCCTGATCGGCCGGCTCAGCGGTCGTGTCGAGACGATGGACGAGATCGAGGCGCGAGAGGCCGAGACGCTCGCCGCGCCTGTGCCTCACTTCAAGTCCGGGAGGATCGGATGAACATGATGTCTCACGTTCTCGTCGCCAATTCGCTGCTCACCGCGTTCGCCGCTGTCGGAATCCTGATGTGGATCTCCGGAGCGATCTCGAAATACTTCACCTTCGGGCGCGTTCACGGCTCTGCGATCGCAATCATGTTGGGTCTCGCGCTGGCGTTTTTTGGAGGCGTTTCCACCGGCGGTGAGAAAGGCGTGGCCGACCTGCCGGCGCTCGCCGGGATCGGCCTGATGGGAGGCGCGATGCTGCGGGACTTCGCAATTGTGGCCACGGCCTTCGAAGTCGACGTCGTTCATGCGCGCAAGGCCGGGGTGATCGGAGCGGTCGCGCTCGGATTGGGAACCGTCGTCCCGTTCATTCTCGGCGTGTTCGTCGCGGCGGCGTTTGGCTACACTGACGCCGAATCATTGACGACGATCGGCGCCGGCGCGGTCACCTACATCGTGGGGCCCGTCACGGGGGCAGCAATTGGTGCATCCTCACCGGTTATTGCGCTTTCGATTGCGACCGGTGTATTCAAGGCGGTGATCGTGATGATCGGTACGCCGTTCGTGGCGAAGATGATCGGCCTCAACAATCCGCGCAGTGCGATGGTGTTCGGTGGGTTGATGGGCACGGTCAGCGGCGTTTCCGGAGGACTTGCCGCGACCGATCGGCGTCTGGTGCCTTACGGAGCGTTGACCGCGACATTCCATACGGGATTGGGATGTCTGGCCGCACCGTCTATCCTTTACTTCGCGGTGCGTGCGATCACAGGAGGCTAAATGGCAGGTTTGCTCAAGGTCGCAGCCGAAACGGAAGACGATGGGGGACTGCTCTCCGATCGGATCCGGAACGCGCTGACGGATGAGATCGCGTCGGGCGCACTCATTGCCGGTTCGGCCTTGGAAGAACAGCAGCTTGCCGATCGCTTCGGCGCCTCTCGCACGCCGGTGCGGGAGGCGCTCCGCCAGCTCGTGGTTAGTGGCCTGGTCGAAGTGCGTGGACGTCGTGGTCTCGTCGTCGCGCGGATGACGCCCGAGCGCATCATGGACATGTTCGAGACCAGCGCCGAGGTGGAGGCGATGTGCGTCAGGCTTGCGACCTATCGCATGACGCCGCTCGAGCGCAGTCATTTGATCGAGCTCCACGAGGGCTCGCGGGCGATGGTCGAGGCGAATGATGTCGACGCCTACGACGCGTTCAACCGGCAGTTCCACGAATGTATCTACCGCGCGACGCACAACTCGTTTATGGCCGAGCAAGCGCAAGACGTCCGCTCGCGGCTCAGCGCCTTCCGTCGTACTCAATTGCGGCAGGGCGATCGCATTCGCCGGTCTCGGGAGGAGCACGAGGCCATCATGCAGGCGATTGCGGAAGGCGATGGCGATTCAGCATCGCGCAGGATGCGTGCGCACATGTTGAACGCCGCCGCGGCGCTTCGACGCTACATCGATGATCGCCTCAGGCCTGTCGACGACCCGACGCTCGACAACGTCTGATAATCGCGTTTTTTGGTCGCTGAAGAATAAGTAGATCGGCGCAGCGGGGCCGATCAGCCCCGCAATGTAACGCGGACACACCCGGCGCGGACCCATAACCCAAGCGATCGAGGAATGGTTTCAGCCAGCCTTCGAACTCCTCCTCCATCCGACGTGGCCTTCCCCATGGTTGGTCCTACAAAAGCCGCCCCCCTATGTAATCACAATGAATCCGGACGATCGGCGATTCTGCGTGATGACCGCACAATCCTCCGCATTCGGCCGAACCTTCCAGATGATTGCGGCACGATCGTAAATCCAATGACGCTCGCAGGCCATGTTCGCGGTGGTACGGCACAAGGAATCGGTTCGGCGATCTATGAAGAGTACAAGTACGCCGACGATGGCCAACTACTGAACGCAAACTTCGCCGACTATATCCTGCCCAGCGTCAACGAAGTGCCTCCGAATGTCCGGGTTGGCCACGTCGTAACGCCGTCACCCTTTACCGAATATGGGATCAAAGGCGGTGGCGAAGGGGGCAGGATGGGCGCTCCGCCCGCAATAGCGAGCGCAATCGAGGGCGCATTGAAGCCATTCAGGGCCAAGGCGGATTTCTTGCCATTGACGCCGGCGAAGCTGCGCGGCCTAATTCGTCAAGCGACGGCGAACCAGTAGCGCTTCCTGAGTGGGGCGAATTTTGCGCCGGAAACTCACATGCAAGCCGGTTTGGTTTTTCTAAATGCGAGATCAGGACAGAATGGGCTGCTCGAACGACCGTATCGCGTGAATAATGGACTCGCGCGCTGAAGGGGCAGCCGGCGAGACGCGGCCACGCGGCACGTCCATTCGCGACTCTGCCGGCCTCGAATTTCGACCTCTAGTTTTCGCGGAAATCATGCTCAAGCAAGAAGCTAAAACGCGATGATGATTGATCCCAATCTCATCGCGCTTTAGGGGCATCCGCATTCGAAAGGCGCGGGGAGGAAGCGCACCCTCGCAGCTGCGGGCCACAATCGCCGTTTCTCATGCGAGAGTCAGTCGCGTTCGAAGACCTTGGCGCCGGGATAGACACGCCTGGCGTAAGCAACAACCAACTCCCGGTCCTGGGTCTCAAGGAACGGTGTTCGGATCTTGCACGACCCGACGATGAGGTGCCACAGGCCGTTGAGCTTCTGAATGAAGACGTTCATGTGAGTGTTCCTCGAAGATCCCGCACTCCAGCAAAACTTGTTTGACACGACCGCCTTGCGATGCGTTCCTCGGGGCAGTGATTCTGATCACAGAGCTCGCAACCCGGCTCGCGCTCCTGCAGACGTTTGCGCGTCCGGTCGGAGTACCCGCAAGCATAAGAATCCCCCGTGGCCGCTCAATTGTACGAGCGTGAGCCCAGGCCATAAAAAGGGATGAAAGGAGCTATACGAACGTATGGCGATGATATCTGGCCGGGGGTGCAGCGTTGCGCGCTGGAAGCGCTGATCGTCACGACTGCGAGACGACGACGGGGACATCCCATCGGCCCGCATTGACTTCCGAGGGACCCAAAGCAGACATTCGGGCTCAAAACGAGGGTTGCCTAAAGGCCGCAAGCGGACCGAAGCGCGCTTGTTTCCGCCCATGACTCCCCATTTTCGTCAATTTTTATCGCCATGTCAGGCGATAATATTTTCGCCGAAGCGTGGCCACGGAAGTCACGCCATCAAGTCTTTCAGTCAAAGTGTTTGCAGAACGCAATGAAAAACGCTGCGCTTTTTGCCCTTGGCTTGTTCGCCGCTAGTGTTTGCGACAGCGCGAGATGTCAGACGTCGCTGGCCCCGCCGCTTTCGCTTGCTCCGTCGCCGCCTTTGAGTGAACAGGGGTCGGCACCTCCGGCCGCCACCAGCAGCGTTTGGCCGCCGATGGCGGCACCCAGCGTGTCGCCGCCGCGGGCGGCTGCCAAAAGTTCCACGCCATCAGCAAAGAGCAATGTTGCGTCGTCACCGCCGACGGATGACGTTCCGCCGCCGGCGGAGACCGCCAAGGGTTCAGTACCGACCCGAGCCGCTAAAAATGTGCCGCCACGGGCAACCGCCGCGGGCGTCCCACCATCTGCCACTGTGAAGGACACGCAGTCGGCGTCCGACGACGTTTCGCCAGCACCGGTGATCGACAAGCTGCCGCCGTCGGCCAAGTCGGTCACCGATTACGATGGCTTTAGCGTCGGCGTCGTCGACGACGATGACGCGTCAAGCCGGACGACGCGACCCGTCAGGTCGCGTCCGGCAAAGCAGCCCAAGCTCGGTCAAGAAGCGCATGGTGTCTCTGGGCAGCAATCGATCGATCCCGCGGAAGATGACAAACTGAAACGCAAGCTTACGATTTGCCGCGGCTGCAAGTAGCAGGTCACAGCTCCGGTTGCGTTCGTCAATTGGCCCACCGGACAGGCATCTCGTTCGGGTCCTCACGCCGCGCGTTTCGCAGAGCCCGATCTGACGCGGGTCATTTGTCGCCTGCGGCCCCGCCAGCAACTATTCGTGGTGGCTTCAGTGGTCGATGTCGCCTTCTGGCCCTTACTTCCTTGCCCGCTGTCGATGCTAGGATTCCTTCGTAATGCCCTCAAGCAGCACGAGCTGAATGAGGTCACGTCGCAAGTCCATCGATATAGAGAGAGAAGGAAACCGGAACGCTTCGCGTTTACCTGTATCGGATGTCACCGGCATAGGTGCGGATTGGGTCCGGTGAGTGTGGGCCCTGGTTATACCGCTCGTGCATTCGGTCGGGCGGTCGCCGTGCCGGCTATTCGGATGATGCCAACATGCATCTCCTTGAACGCGGATCCGATATCTAAGGGAAATCTGCCCAGCTCCTCGACCCGATTCTCCCCCACCACTACCAACTTTACCCACGCTCCTTCGACTTGGTTTGGATGGGCCTTTTCCGAGCGCGGCGTTTAGCTGGCCTGCTAACTCAACGGTTACTCAACCTAGCTAGGTGGCCGGATCACAATGATCGTCTCGACCAGGTTTCTGATACTGTGGCTCAGAGAGGTACGAGGATGCAGCAAATGGTAACCGCCCAAAGGCGTCACCGAGTATTGTGAAGCGTCGCGCGTCGCTTCTTGCGTGGGACGGGCAAATTCGCTGCGGAACCCTTTTTTTCCTGGGACTTGAGCGTCGCTTTGACATGTTCGGCGAGTTTCAACGCGCTGTCGGCGTTCGACGCGAGCCGGGACAATAGCTGGGATAGCATTTTGAACTCCTCGCGCGTCAGCATCCCAAACAACGCGTCGTTGACCGGTCGTTGCAAGGTGGCAAGGCGGATCAATAGGTTCACACCGTGCTGCGTGAGTGTAAGTTGCACCCGCCGTCTGTCTTCCGGATGAGGACTTTTCTCAAGCAGGCCATCGGAAACCAACTTATTGATCTCATTGGTGACGAAGGCGCCACTCAGATATAGCCGTTCGGCGACCTGATTGACTCCCATCGGTTCTTCCGCTGTCGAGTTCTTGATTGCGATCAGGATCAAATACTGGGTGGTCGACAGGTCGACAAAGTTCGCGAATATTTCCCGGCAGGCTTCCAGGCTGCGTCCGAACGCGAAATAGTCGTAGAGGAGGCCACGAAGCGTTCGGTCTCCTTCCTTGTTGAGTAGTTCGGGTTTCGACGCCGTCAAAAGCGCGTCAGTCACGCTCATTCTCCCCACGAAATCATAGTCTTGCGAACTTGCCTAAAGAGCACGCATGCGCGCGCCCAGCAAGAGGGCTTGACATTTCCAGATAGCTTTGCCAGAAAGCTATCTGGCGATTATAAATCAGGGTTGAAGCAACGAGGCAGGCGTCCCATGGAGGACCGTGCATTCAGGCGGGTGTTAGGAGAATTCGCGACCGGCGTTGCGGTGGTGACCGCGCGCGGCAAGGGCGACGAACTCATCGGCATGACCATGAGCTCGTTCAACTCCGTTTCCCTAGATCCACCGCTGGTCCTGTTCAGTGTCGACCGCAAGGCAAAAAGCCTGCCCGCGATGCTCGAGGCCAAGGGCTTCGCCGTCAACATCCTCGCCCGCGATCAGGAACAGATTTCCAATCAGTTCGCGCGCGCTCTTTCCAACAAGTGGGATCAGGTCAAGACGTCCGTCGGCCATGCGGAAGCACCGTTGATATCAGGTGCTCTGGCTCATTTCGAATGCGCGCCGTTCGCAAGCTACGACGGCGGCGATCACGTGATCTTTGTGGTCCGCGTCGTCCGCCACACTGCGCGCAGCGAGCCGGCCGCACCGTTGATCTTCTTTCGCGGTCGCTATCGCGACCTCGTCGACGAAACCGAGCGCGAGCCGACCTGGCCGCTTCCCATTCATTACTAGCTTCGAACCGGAGAACCGCGATGCGTAGCGCAAAGGAATATCTGTCTGGCCTGAAGGACGGACGGACCATCTACATCAATGGGGCTGCGGTCGGCGACGTGACCGCTCATCATGCCTATCGAAATCTCGCCAGTTCGATGGCGGGGCTGTTCGACTTCGCGAGCGCCAGGGAGAACGTCGATCTCATGACGTTCGAGACCGATGCCGGACGTGCCAACCGGATCTGGCAGCTTCCGACGTCCTATTCCGATCTCGTCCAGCGGCGGAAGGCACTGGAAGCATGGGCTGCGCTGCATGCCGGCTTCATGGGCCGGGCTCCGGACCATGTCGCGTCGTGCATCTCAGGTCTCTACATGGGGCTCGACGTCTTCAAGGCATACGATCCCGCCCGAGCGGGCGCGCTCGAGAGCTACTACCGCTATGCGCGCGACAAGGATCTCTACCTTACCTACGTGATCATCAATCCGCAGGCCGATCGTTCGAAGGGGGCCGCCGAGCAGGCGGATCCGTTTCTCACTGCTGGCGTCGTCGACCGCGACGCAGAAGGGATCACGATCCGCGGCGCCAAGATGCTCGCGACCGGAGGCGTGGTCGCTGACGAGGTTTTCGTCACGACCATCCAGCCGATGCGTCCAGGCGAAGAGCGCTACGCGATGTCCTTCGCGATCCCGATGAACGCGAAGGGTCTCAAGATGCTGTCGCGCAAGTCCTACGAGGATGCAGCCGGCGCGGTGTTCGACAATCCGTTGTCCAGCCGCTTCGACGAGAACGACTCGGTCCTCTACTTCGACGACGTGAAGGTTCCCTGGGATCGCGTCTTCATCGAGGGCAACGTCGAAATGTGCCAGAAACAGTTCCACGCCACGCCCTGCCACGTCTATCAGAATTACCAGGCGATGGTGCGGCTGAGCGTGAAGCTCAAGTTCCTGGCCGGCCTCGCGCATCGGACCGCCGAAATGAACGGCGTCACCCAGTTCCCGCAGGTGCGGGAAATGCTCGGTCAGCTTGCAGCCGAGACCGGCATGGTCGACGCCCTGGTGGCGGCAATGGAGGCAAAGGGCGCGCAGGTCGGTCCCTATTTCATCCCGGACCGGCACACGCTCTATTCCGCGCAAGTGCTGACGCAGCAGCTCTACGCGCACATCATCAATACGCTGCGCGAACTCGCCGGCGGCGGCATGATCATGCTGCCGTCGTCGGTCGCCGACTTCGATAACCCCGAGATTGCGGCCTTGATCGGCAAGACCCAGCAGTCGCCGAAGGCCAATTCGCACGACCGGGTGAAGTTCTACAAGCTCGCCTGGGACGCGGTCGGATCCGAGTTCGGGTCCCGCCATCAGCAATACGAGATGTTCTACGCCGGCGCGACCTTCGTCACCAAGGGACACTCCTATCGTACCTACGACTGGTCCGGCGCCGATCGTCTGGTCCAGACGATGCTCGATTCCTACGACCTCAACGGCATCTCGATCGCCAGGAAGGCCGCCTGAACCAACGGAGACGACATATGCCCGTCAACAAGAAGCACGACGAATTTTACACGCTCGACATGACCACCGGTTGGGAAACGCCCGCGGGCTATCCTGCCGGCATCCAGCAGAAGATCCTCGCGGGCGCGCTCGACGAGGGGAACCGGCGCGGAACGCGAACCCGGCTGCTGCGCTTTGCGCCGGGCGTCTACACGACCGCACCGTTTTCGCATGAGTATTGGGAAGAGGTCTATCTCGTCTCCGGCGACCTGATCGTCGGCAATGACGAGAAGGGCGAGGGCGGCAAGAGCTTCCCGCCGAACACCTATGCCTGCCGGCCGCCGCACGCACCGCACGGCCCGTTCAAATCCGTCAACGGCTGCCTGCTTCTCGAAATGCACTATTTCGATCCGGTTTGAGGCCGGTCCGCCAGCACCGACAAACATAGTTCGACCGCTCCTAGGGGGAAAATATGGCGTTCAAAAATATCTCGCTCGCATTCGCGCGTAGCCTATCCTCGCTTCAACCGCTGTTCCGGTTGAATTGGGAGTTGCCCCACGCCAATCTCCGCGTGGTGGTCGATGGCCTTGCGGGCGCTCTTGTGATCGGCGTCGTGGCGGCGACGCCGGTCGCTGCGCAGGACAAGCCGAGCTCGGTGGGACTTGGCATCTTCACGTTCACGTCCGGTCCCGCCGCGGCCTATGGCATGCCCGGCAAGAACGCCGCAGACCTCATGATTGACGAGATCAACGCCAAGGGCGGGATCGGAGGCGTTCCGGTCACCGCGACCTTCGTCGACGAAGCGCAGGGCGCGCAAGGCGTGATCGCGGAATATCGCCGGCTGGCCGGAGATGCGAAGAACCAGGTGATGGTCGCTGCCTTGTCGAGCGCTACCTGTCTCGCGCTGGCGCCGATCGCGGAGCAGCTGGAGGTTCCGACCGTCGGCTGGAACTGCGATACCCACCAGCTGCTCATGGACGGCAAAAGCAAGTATGTGTTCCGTCCCAACGGCAACACCGTGCCCGAATTCATCGCCTATGCGATCTATCTTCTGGATCGCAAGCCGGACGTGAAGACGGTGGCGATCATCAATCCGGACTACGCGTTCGGCCATGACGCGGCCAAGATCTTCACCGCGGCGCTCAAGGCGCTGAAGCCGGACATCGAGATCGTCGCCGAACTCTATCCGAAGCTCGGCTCGCCGAATTACCAGACCGAGATTTCGCGCCTTACCACCGCGCGCCCGGACGTCGTCTTCTCCAATCTCTGGGGCGCCGACCTCGAAAACTTCGTTCGCCAGGCGACGCCGCGTGGGCTGTTCACGTCCAGTCAGGTGGTCCTCGCGCTCGGCGAGACCGTGCTGCAACGCGTGCCGTTGCCGGATGGCGTGATCGTCGGGGTTTTGGGTGACGGCTGGTGGATGTCGCCGGACGCCAAGGCCAATCCCCAGACGGTGAAGTTTGCCGAAGCATACAAGTCGCGCTTCGGCGAGTATCCGGTGTTCCCGTCCATCAAGATGGCCAATGCGCTCATCTATGTGAAGGCCGCCTACGAGGCTGCCATGCAGAAGAATGGCGGAAAGTGGCCGACTCGTGCCGAGCTCGCGGCCGCCATGAAGGGGAGCAAGGTCGCAACCTTGACCGGCATCACGCAGACGCGGGCCGACAATGACGGTCTCGTCGACCAGATCGTCGGAGTGACCGTGAAGACGTCGGCGCAACCGTTTCCGGTGATCGGCGACATGGTCCGCTACAAGGGCGACAGCCTGATGCCACAGGCTGGTCAGGATCCGCTCGCCTGGATTTCGACGCTCAAGCCCGAGTTCGCGAAGAGTCTTCCGAAACCGGGGAGCTACAAGATAGGCGAACGATAACGTCCACTCGCAACCAATCACGCAGGCGTTAAGCCGATGTCGAATGCAATCATTCCCTTGCTGCTGGATAGCCTGGCCAGCGCCGCGTTAATCTTTTTCGCGGCGGTTGGCCTGACGCTGGTGTTCAGCGTGCTGCGCGTCCTCAACGTGGCCCACGGCAGTCTCTACTCGATCGGTGGCTACGTCGCGGCTTCGGCCTGCCTGTTCATCGCGAGCCGGCAGCTCAACCCTTATTTGTCGTTTGTTGCTTTGCTGTTCAGTGCGGTTTTCGTGGCCGCCATCTTCGGTCCGCTGATCGAGCGCAGCCTGGTCCGTTGGACGTACGGCAAGTCCGAGGCCGTCCAGATCCTGATCACGTTCGGACTCTTCCTCATCCTGGAGGATCTCCAGCGGCTGATCTTCGGCGTGCAATCCCTCTACGAGGACGCGCCGATGCGATTGCTTGGCACGTCAAGCATCGGCGGCGTGGTTTATCTCAACTACCAGATTCTGCTGGTCGGGATGGCGGTTCTTGTCGTCGTCGGGCTGCGGCTCCTGATCAACCACACGCGGCTCGGGCGCCTGATCACCGCCGTCGTGACCGACCGTGAAATGGCGCAGTCGATCGGTATCGATACCAACCGGATCTTCATCCTGGCGTTCTCGCTGGGCGTGTTCCTCGCCGCGCTGGGTGGAGCTCTGTCGACGCCGACATCGGGCATTGCCCCGGGGCTTGGGGCCGACACCATGGTGCTCGCCTTTGCGGTGGCGGCGATCGGCGGGCTCGGGCAGATCGAGGGAGCCGCGGTCGCCTCGCTGATCGTCGGTCTGGCGCGCGTGCTCGCGATCTATCTCGCGCCTTCGCTGGATGCCGTTGCGCCATATGCCGCAATGCTGGTCGTGCTTCTGATCCGCCCCTACGGCCTGTTCGGATCGGTAACGGCGCGGAGGATATGATGCGGATCATCCTGGCCGCTGCCGCGGTTCTCACGCTCGCCGTCCTTCCCGTCGCCGCGCCGTGGCTGCAATTCGTGTTGACGCTTGCGATCGCCAAGGGCTTTGCGGCGCTCGGTGTCGCGGTGCTGCTGCGGGCCGGGCTGATCTCGATCGGCCACGCGATGTTCTTCGCGGCCAGCGCCTACGGCGTCGCCTTCCTGGCCCATGCCGGCATCAACGATCTTGGATTGCTGCTGCTGCTCTCGGTGCTGGTCGCCGCGTTGACCGGCGCGATCGCCGGCGCGTTTCTCGTCCGGTATCGCGCGATCTTCTTCGCGATGTTGAACCTCGCGGTCTCCATGGTGTTCTACGCGCTGTGCGCCAAACTCTACGGTGTCACGGGCGGAACGGACGGTATGCCCGTTCCGATTCCGGCGGTGTTCGGCGTCATCTTTGCCGAGCCGGTGTTCAAGAGCGTGCTGTTCTATCTCAGCCTGGCGCTGATGGTGCTCGTCGGTCTCGCCGTCCAGCGATATCTCGACAGTCCGCTGGGGCATGCGCTGTCGGCCGTCCACACCAACGAGATCAGGCTCGAATATCTGGGCATTCCGGTCTGGGCGGTGTTGCTGATCGCTTATGTGATCTCAGCGGCCCTCGCCGGGCTCGGTGGCGCGATCTCCGCTTTTGCGATCGGTCGCGTGGTTCCCGACTTCGCGTTCTGGACCGCATCCGGCCACCTCGTCCTGATCGCCGTGCTTGGCGGCATCGGTGGCGTACCGGGCGCGTTCATCGGCGCCTTGTTCCTCGAACTGCTGCACAGCGCGGCGGTGACCGTAACCGATGCCTGGAATCTGATCGTGGGCATGGCTCTGATCATCGTGATCATGTTCATGCCGCAGGGCATCTATGGACTATTCGCGCGCAAGGAGGCGTCGAGCCCATGAGGCGTCCTATCCTGGAGGCCAAGAACCTCTGCGTCGCATTCAACGGGGTCAAGGCCGCCGACGGGGCAAGCATTGCAATCCACGACGGCGAGTTCCTCGCGATCATCGGCCCGAACGGATCGGGCAAGACGACGCTGCTCAACATCTGCACAGGTTATATCCGCCCGGTTTCAGGCAGCGTTCTGCTCGACGGCAACGATATCACCCGGCTGTCGCCGCGCGCCATTGCGCGACGCGGCGTCGCGCGCGCCTTTCAGATCCCGCAACTGTTCTCCGCACAGCGCGTGATCGACAACATGATGCTGGCGCTTGCCGCGAAAGACGGACTGTGGAGCGCGGTCCGGCCGCTTGAAACGGCGCAGCGGCGCGACGAAGCAATGGCCTTGCTCGAACTGGTCGGGCTCGACGGCGATGCCGACCGCATCAGCAGCGCCTTGCCTGAAGGTCATCGCAAGCTGCTCGACATCGCGGTTGCGCTGGCGCTCAAGCCGCGGCTGCTGCTGCTGGACGAGCCGACCAGCGGCGTGAGTGCGCTGGAGCGCTTCCCACTGATGGAGGCGCTGATGAGCGCGCTGCGCCAGCGCCGCATCACCGCTCTTTTCGTCGAGCACGACATGGACGTGGTTGCGCGTTACGCAAGCCGCGTCCTGGTGTGGAATGCCGGGAATATCATGGCCGAAGGGCGTCCAGATGAGGTGTTTGGCAACGCGCAGGTCCGCGAACGCGTCGTGGGAGTGGCCTAATGCTCAGGCTCGACAAGGTCAGCGTCTCGATCGAGGGCGTTCGCGTGCTGCGCAAGGTCAGCTGCGAGGTCATCGCGCGCAAGACGACGGTGTTGATCGGCCGCAATGGCGCCGGCAAGACAACGACGCTTCGCGCGATCATGGGGCTCATCGCGCACGACGAGGGCTCGATCCACCTCGATGCTGCCGATCTCGGCAGCCAGCCGGCCTACACCCGCGCCCGGGCCGGCATCGGATATGCGCCGGAAGATCGCCGGCTGATACCGGAGCTGAGCGTCGAGGAGAACATCCGGCTTCCGGCACTGGCGCTGAACCTCGACAAGCCGGAAATCGTTCGCAGGCTGGACGAGATCTATACGCTGCTGCCTGAGCTGCATGTGATGCGGTCCCGGCCTGCGGGCGGCGTTTCCGGCGGGCAGGGCAAGATGGTTGCGCTGGGGCGTGCGCTGATGGTGGCGCGCAAGGTCCTGTTGCTCGACGAACCCTTCCAGGGGCTGGCGCCGGCCCTGGCGCTCGATTATGCACGGACGCTCGGTGAGCTGCGCAAGCACCGGCCGGAGCTCGCCCTGCTGATCACGGAATCCTCGCCAGCCCTGCTAGACCGCGTTGCCGATCGCACGCTGCAGATCGAGCGTGGCGAGATTCTCGTTCCGTCTACCAAGGATGACAAAGCCCATGTTCATGAAGTTTGACCGTATCGCGAAGGATCGGACCGATCACGTCGGCGTCAAAATCGAATCGCTCGTGATCGCGGGCTGGGCGGGCAGGAACGCGGCGGCGATCGAGCACCATATCGAGGAACTCGCGGCGCTCGGAATCCCACGCCCGTCGACGACGCCGCTCTACTACCGTGTTGCGGCCCAGACGCTGACGCAGGCAGATGGCTTGAGCGTGCTCGGTTCGGATAGTTCCGGTGAGGTCGAACCTATCGTGGTCGCCATGGCCGACGGGCTCTGGATTGGAATCGGATCCGACCATACCGATCGCAAGGCGGAAGCCGCAGGTATCGCACTTTCGAAGCAGCTTTGCGGCAAGCCGATCGGCCGGCAGCTCTGGTCCTATGCTGATGTCGAGCCGCACTGGGATGAATTGGTGCTTCGCTCGTGGGCGACGATCGACGGCAAGCGGGTTCTCTATCAGGAGAGCCCGGTTTCCTCGCTGAGAACGCCGCACGATCTCATTCGTCGGTACTCGGACGTCGATATTCTTCCCGCCGGGACCTTGATGTTCTGCGGAACGTCGGGTGCGATTGGCGGCATTCGCCCGGGGACGCGCTTCGAAATGGAGCTGAGCGATCCGGTTCTCAAGCGCTCCCTGACCCACGGCTATGATATCGACGTCCTTCCGGTCGTCTCTTGATCGCCACGTCCAGGGAAGAGCTTCGACGAATGACGTCAGGATCCGATCAATCCCAACCCACGGCCGTGGCGCGACTGGAAGCCGCGCTGACGCGCGCGCACTCATCTGACGCAGAGAATACCTTCACCGCGTTATTTGCGGACAGCGCACGTTGCGAGGCTGAAGCTGCCGATCGGCGCGCCGTTGCCGGGACCACACGCGGCCCGCTCGATGGTCGGATTGTCTCGATCAAAGCTCTCTTCGACGTCGCCGGTACCGCGACTAGCTCGGGTTCGGCCGTATTGCGCTCTCTGCCCCCCGCCGCTGAAGACGCGTCGATCGTCAAGCGCCTGCGCGCCGCGGGAGCCGTGATCATCGGCAAGACACAGATGACCGAGTTCGCCTTTTCCGCGCTCGGCACGAACCCGAACGACAGCGTGCCGGGTAACCCCCGGGACCGCCGGCGCGCTCCGGGAGGGTCCTCATCTGGGGCTGTCGTCTCGGTCATCGACGGCATGGCGGAGATCGCCATCGGGAGCGACACGGGAGGCTCGATCCGAATTCCGGCGGCGCTGTCGGGGGCAACCGGCTTCAAGCCAACGAGTGGCTTCGTGCCGACCGTTGGCGCGTTCTCCCTGTCGTCGAGCCTCGATACCATCGGTCCAATTGCCTCGAGCGTCGCGGACTGCTTTGTGGCCGATCAGGTGCTTTCGGGTGGAGACGTGGGATCGCGGCCGCAGGCTGCCTCTCCCTACACGTTTCGGCTCACTGTCGCTCGCGGTCGCCTGTTTCATGGCTGCGAGCCAGAAGTGCTTAGCGCGTTTGAGAATGCCGTAGAGCGGCTTCGATCATGTGGTTTGCAGATCGCGGATGGATCGATCGAGGGTGCTCTCGATCATGTCGCAGAGATCGACAAGATCGGCACTTTTCCGTCAATCGAGGTCGGCGCAACGTTGCGCGGCTTGGGTGTATCGAGCCTGGATGGGGTCGATCCGAAAACCCGAGCTCGTATCGAAGCGGGGGCCCAAGTCCTCGGGATCGACTACGTGCGGATGGTGCGGCTTCGGAAAGCCGCAATCCGATCCTTCGAACAGTCATTCGGCAACGATGAGGTTTTCATCTTGCCGACGACGCCAATCCGCGCACCGCTTCTGTCGTCGATCGAGGAGGACAGCGCGTTCCATCAAGTCAATGGGCTGGTGCTTCGCAACCCGCGGGTCGCCAATATTCTCGATTGTCCGTCGATCTCATTGCCGATACCGCTCGACGGTCTTCCCGTCGGCCTGATGCTGATCGGTCGCAGGAACGCCGACCGGCGCTTGCTGGAGATCGCGTCCAGTGTGGAAACGATGCTGCGAGGTCGTTAGCACGCTGCTTGGCGTTCTCGTCAAAAGGGCCGCCCGGGCGGGGCGCCGCGGAAGTTCATACAGGCGCGATGGTTCTTCCCATGACCGCCTGGAGGCGCTGCCGAAGATTGCTTTGGGGCGTTTGGGGATCGATCTTTAGCCACGAAGGATACGTTTAAGGACCATTTTATTGCTCCGTGATACGTAAACAGATCTATATCTCGCCGAGCCAGCGATACCCTTTTAGACGGCAAAAGATACGTAAACAGATCATGGAGTGGAACTCAGAAGCAACCCAACAGCTAGGGCGGTTCCCTCCGGGACGCAAGAAAGCAAGCGGGCCTGACTCAAGAGCAGGTGGCCGAACGCGCGGGCATTTCTCGGCCGCGTTACCGCGATATTGAGCAGGGCAACGCCGCTGCGCGGGCGACCACGCTGATTAACGTCGCGCGCGCGCTTGGCATGGAGCTGATGCTGATGCCACAGGCAATGGTACCCGGCGTCAACGCACTCCTTCGCCCGTCCGAAGACGAAGATCGACCGGCGTTCACCATCGATATGGATGATGATGAGCACCCGGGTCCGCGCCCCTAACACCATTCAGTCGCTGGACGTGTTCCTTCAAGACCTCAAGGTCGGAACGGTCGTGCGTACGCCAGGTGATTTCAACGCCTTCAGTCTCGATCCGGCCTATCGAGCCAAGGTGCGGCCCCCGATACTGAGCCTTTCGTTGCGCTCCGCCGATGTGGCCTTCGCAAGAATCCGAAGCCGGCAGCACACATGCTGCCCGCGTTCTTCGCGAACATGCTGCCCGAGGACACCCGTCATGCGAGACCCTGAAATGGCAAAAGCCGTAATCGTCGATCTGGACGGACGCCAAATTATCTTTTTGCAAGCCGCCGTAATGTATGCCCCGGCTGTGCCCCAGTTATTTCGGGGCACGTTCCGAGGGAGACGATCCGATAAGTTATTGATTTTAAAGAGCTAATGGTGGACGCACAAGGGATCGAACCTTGGACCTCTCCCGTGTGAAGGGAACGCTCTCCCGCTGAGCTATGCGTCCGGGATGTGACGTGCCAAAGGCCGCTGGTCGGCGGCCGGTCGAAAATGGGCGCTTCGTCAGAGCGTGCGATTTACGAAGTGCCGGGTAGGGGTGTCAAGCCAAACCCTGCGGGAATCACGCCCCTTGCTGGCGGGCGCGGGAGGCGTGTGACTGCAGCGCCCGGATGCGCTCGGCGAGCGTGCCGCCGCCCTCGGGCATCCCGTTGCCCGGCGAGGCGCCGTTGGCGGGCTTGGCCGCCGCCTTGGCCGGCACCGTCGGCTCCGCCGCCAGCATGGCCTCGATCGCCGAATTGGGGCCCTCGAGCTGGATCGCGAGCTTGGCCACCTCGGCGGCGATGTCGTTGATGCGCTCGCGCAGCAGCGCATTCTCCATCCGCTCGGTCGCCCAGGAGCTTTCGGCCTGCTGCTGGATCGCGTTGATGTCGCGCTGCAGCTTGCCGCGCTCGTCGCTGACAGTGCGCAGCTGCTCCTCGACTTGAGCCTTCTCCTGGCGCAGCCTGTCGAGCGCGGAGGATTTGCCGCCGCCCGCCGCGGCGATCTCCTCGCGCAGCTCCTGCACCGTCCGCTCGGCGGCGGCGTTGGCCTGCTTCAACTGGCCGTTCTCGAATTCGCGCTCGGCCAGCAGCTTGCCCTGGGTCGCAAGCCGCGTCTCGAGGTCGTTGACCCGGTTGCCGAGCATCTCAGCTTCCTTGACCTGGGCGACCAGCTGGCGGTCGAGATCGGTGACGCGCTGGCTCAGATTCTCGACCCGGCCGCGCGCGTCGGTGAGATCGCGCGTCGCGGTTTCCGACTGGCTGCGCTCCTGGGTGAGGCGGGCTTCGGTTGCCGCGAATTCCCTGGCGGCATCGCCGACCCGGTTCTTCAGCTCCTCGACCTGGGTCCGCACCGCGACCAGTTCGATCTGGCGGCTGTCGGCGGTCATCGCGCGGTCGTTGAGCTCGGCGTTGATCTTGCCGAGCTCGCCCTGCTTGTCGGTCAGCGCCTGCTCGGCGTTGCGCAACAGCTCGGTTTTGGCCGAGAACTCTTCCTCGGTGGCGCGAAGCTGCTCCTTCATCGCCTTCTCGCGCGCTTCCAGCGCGAAGATCGCGGCGTTCTTCTCGCCGAGCTCGATCTTCATGCGGTTGATCGCATCGGTCTTCTTGCCGAGCTCGGCGAGCTGGCTCGTGGTCTTGCTCTTGAGCTGGTCGACGCTCATCTCGAGCCGGCGGGCCGACATGGCGAATTCGGCGCGGAGCTGGTCCTTGTCGGCCTGGATCTCGGCCATCGACAGCGGGGTGGCCGCCTCCATGCGGCGCGTGGTCAGCCGCACCGCCCGGTTGTGCACCAGCGGAACGATCATCAGGCCGCACAGCATCGAGATCAGGAAACCGATCGCCGCGTACATGATCGGCTCGATCATGAAGGGTCACTCCAAGGAAAGAAGGAATTTGTTAATCACAATGCCACGGCGGGCCGGCCAAAGGCCAGCCCGATTGCCGCGTTAACCTGAATTGCCAACCGCGCCGGAGCGCCGGCCTCATCGCCCGATCAGGGCCGCGACCTCGGGCTTCGTTCCGATTGAATCGGAACGAGGCTCTGGATGCGAACCGGCGTCCACTTCGCTGGAAACGCTCTAGAACGGGTTCCAGGTCGCGCGCGGGGTGAATTTGAGATAGCCGACGCTGGCGCCGAGCCGCAAGCCGATGCCCGAGCGAATCGGGACCAGCACGATGTTGTTGGCGGTCAGCGCCGTCATGCCGAAGCCGCCGACGATATAGGCCGAGCCGTCGATGCCGACAAAGCGCTGATAGATCGCCTGGGTCGAGGGCAGGTTGTAGACCAGCGTCATGGTCCTCGCGCCGTCGCCGCCCCAGTCGAAGCCGACCGAGGGACCCTGCCAGTAGACCCTGAGGTCGCCGGCGTTCTTGGTGTAGAGCGTGCCTTCGCCATAGCGCAGCCCGGCCACGAAGGCGCCGGAGCCTTCCTCGCCGAGCACATAACCATTGGGCAGACCCCACTGGCTGACCGCGCGCTCGATGACCGAGGCGAGTCCGCGCGAGACATTCCCGAAGAACTTGTGTCCGGCATTGACCAGTTCGTCGGGCCCGTAAGTATACGGGGTCGGTTCACGCTGTGGCGGCGGATATTGCGGTGGCGGGCCCTGCTGCGCGGACGCCCCTGCGCTCCAGCACATCAGCGCGGCAAACGCGACCGCGGCAAGGCGTGATGCGAAAGTCATTAAGAACCCCTGCTATCGAAATCCGGGCGCTGCCCCTTAACCTGATGCCAACAGGCACGGCTCTAGGTTGCGCCCGGTGTCCCCTCGACTCGGATGTTATCGGTATCAACTATGACGGCACAACGGCAGGAAAGATATGGATCGTGCCGGGGGATGGCGTTTTTCGGCCTGTTGGCGGGCATTTTGGCGGCCATCTGGCCGTCCTTGCCTGTTCAGGCCACCACAACCGAGCGCGTGGTGACGAACCGCTACTCCGGATTGGCGATCGAGGGATTCGATCCCGTCGCTTATTTCACCGACGCCGCCGCCACCCAGGGGCGGCCGGAATTCGAGGCCGCGGAGAGCGGCGTGGTCTGGCGTTTCCGCAACGAGGGCAACCGCGCCTCGTTCGTGGCGCATCCCGAAATCTATGGCCCGCAATTCGGCGGTTACGATCCGACCGATCTGGTGCGGGGCGTCACCTGCGCCGGCAATCCGCGATTCTGGGCCGTGGTCGGGAACAGGCTTTACCTGTTCAACAGGGAACGCAGCCGTGACGCGTTCGCCGCCGATCCCGCGCGCTTTTTGAAGGAAGCCGCGGCGCGTTGGCCGGAGCTGGAAGACAATCTCGCGCAGTGATCACGGCGCCGCGGCCGGGTCGCCCCAAGCGATGAATTCCGGCACCAGAAAGTCTTCGCGGCCGAGTCCGAAATGCAATGGGCCGCCGTTCGAATCGGTGACCTCGCCGCCGGCCGCAACGACGACCGCGTGACCGGCCGCCACGTCCCATTCGGATGTCGGCGACAGGCGGGGATAGATGTCGACTTCGCCCTCGGCGACGCGGCCGAATTTGACGGCCGAACCCAGCACGGCGCGGACCGCGCCACCGCGCTCGTCGATGAAGGCTTCGGTGCGTGCATCGCCATGCGAGCGGCTCACTGCCACCGTCCAAGGCGCGCCGCGTGGCGGGCAGGGGCGGGTCTTGATCGGCGCGGCCTGCGCAACTGCGCCGCCCTGCAGCGTCAACCGCTCCGCGCCCTTGCCGACGATGCCGCGCCAGATCAGGCCGAGCGCCGGTGCGCCGACGATGCCGAGCAGCGGCACGCCCTGCGTGACCAGCGCCACATTGACGGTGAATTCATTGCGGCCGGCAACGAACTCCTTGGTGCCGTCGAGCGGATCGATCAGGAAGAAACTGTCCTTATAGGGCGGCGTCGCCAGATGGACGCGCTCCTCCGACAGCAGCGACACCTGCGGCGCGAGCCGCGTCAGGCCTTCGACGATGATGTGGTCGGCGGCGAGATCGGCCTCGGTGACCGGCGACCCGTCGCCCTTGCCGGCAACATTCATCGTCGAACGATTGACCGCAAGGATCGCCTCGCCGGCGCGGATCACCAGTTCGGTCAGTGATTCGAGCAGCGTGGCGGCGGCCTCGCAGCCGATCAGGGACGGCTGTGCCTTATTCATGAGCGGATCTCATATCCTGTTTGTGTTCCCTTATCAGTCCCGCCGCAAGCTGGCAGCATCCGTCTGCGCGGTGTATCAAGCCGACAGGCATGCGTGATTCGCACTCCTCGGTCGGCGTGCGGCTTTCCAGGAAACAATTGATGTCTGGCACTTCGTCTCCCGGTCCCGCTCCCGATGCGCTCGAACTCGCGGCGCTGTTGTGCTCGCGGGTCTGTCACGATCTCATCAGTCCGGTCGGCGCGATCGTCAATGGGCTTGAGGTCCTTGACGACAACCCCAAGCCCGAAGACCGCGACTTCGCGCTCGATCTGATTCGCAAGAGCGCCAAGACCGCTTCGGCGCGGTTGCAGTTCTGCCGGCTGGCGTTCGGCGCGGCCGGTTCCTCCGGCGCGCAGATCGACCTCGGCGATGCCCAGAACATGGCGAAGGGGCATATCGAGGACGGCAAGGTGACGCTGACCTGGAATTTGCCGCGGCTGCTCTTGCCCAAGAACCGGGTCAAGCTGCTGCTGAACATGCTGGTCATCGCGCAGCAGACGATCCCGCGCGGCGGTACGCTCACCATCGATCCGGTCGGCGAAGGCGAGACGATGAGCTTCCGCATCCTGGCCGCGGGCCTCAATGCGCGGGTGCCGCAGAACATCGTCGACCTGCTCAATGCAAGCTCGTCGAACACGGTTGATGCGCATGCGGTGCAGCCGCATTACACGCGCCTGCTGGCTGAAGCCTGCGGGTTGAAAGTGACGCTGACGCTCGACGGCGACAAGGTCGTTATCGCAGCGTCCTGAACGCGGCTGCGGGAACATCATTAAGCAAAGGTTACGACGGGCCGCGCGATTCGATCGCGCGGCCTTATCTCTTTGTTGATCCCGTTCTTTTCCATTTGCTCAACCAAACTTAAACGCTTTGCGGAGAAGCTGACCCAAGTTCCGTCAGGCGCGTCGATGTCGCGCGCCGCAGCGTTTTCGGCGTTTTTCGAAGGTTGGTTTCATGGACGATCTGTTGCGCGAGTTCCTGACGGAGAGCAGCGAGAGCCTGGATACGGTCGACAACCAGCTGGTGCAGTTCGAGCAGGATCCGAACAACGCGAAGATCCTGGATAACATTTTCCGCCTGGTGCACACCATCAAGGGCACCTGCGGCTTCCTCGGGCTGCCGCGGCTCGAGGCGCTGGCGCATGCCGGCGAGACCCTGATGGGCAAATTCCGCGACGGCATGCCGGTGAAGGCGGAAGCCGTGACGCTGATCCTGTCCTCGATCGACCGCATCAAGGAGATCCTCGGCGGCCTCGAGGCGACCGAGGCCGAGCCCGAGGGCAACGACCGCGATCTGATCGATCAGCTCGAAGCCATGGTCGAGCACGGCATGGCGGCGATGTCCGATTCGACGCAGTCGATATCGTCAGGCTCGACGCAGTCGATGCCGGCTGCTGCTGAAGAAGATGTGCCGGTCGTTGAAGCTCCGCCGGTGCAGGCTGACATGACCGAAGGCACCCTCGTGGTACAGACGCTGGAGCGTCCGCTGCGCCCGGGCGAGGTCTCGCTCGACGAGCTCGAGCGCGCCTTCCGCGAGACCGAGACCGAAGTCGCCGCACCAGCGCCGGTCGCCAAGCCCGTAGCCGCAGCACCCGCCGCCGAGCCGGCCGAAGCTGCGAAGAAGCCGGCCCGCAAGGCCGCCGGTGAGGATGTCCAGGAAGGCGACAAGATCGCCAACCAGTCGATCCGGGTCAATGTCGACACCCTCGAACACCTCATGACCATGGTCTCCGAACTGGTGCTGACCCGCAACCAGTTGCTGGAGATCTCCCGCCGCAACGAGGACACCGAGTTCAAGGTGCCCTTGCAGCGGCTCTCCAACGTCACCGCCGAGCTGCAGGAAGGCGTCATGAAGACGCGCATGCAGCCGATCGGCAATGCCTGGCAGAAGCTGCCGCGCATCGTCCGCGACCTCTCCGGCGAACTCGGCAAGCAGATCGAGCTCGAGATGCACGGCGCCGACACCGAGCTCGACCGCCAGGTGCTCGA